>CAYGQU010000227.1:0-5496 GCA_964352045.1 uncultured Planctomycetaceae bacterium | reverse complement strand
GTGAGCTAACAGCCAGTGGCGTGATTAACGCCGAGAGACCAAGAATCGCAAGCACATTGAAGGTATTACTTCCTATAACATTGCCAAGAGCAACATCTCCCTGCTCTGACAATGAAGCTTTAACACTAACCGCTAGTTCCGGGGCACTGGTTCCGAATGCTACGACCGTCAATCCAATCACCAGCGGCGTGATGCCAATAGCAGTTGCCAACCGACTGGCACCTCGCACCAACGCCTCGGCTCCTACAACGAGCATAGTGAGTCCGCAAAGGAATTCGAGGATTGCCATCTAAAACGCTACTTATAAGTTGAATCAGTAAGATAGGATTACAGTGTCGCTTTCAATAGGCCAGTAGTAATTGCTTAATGCACCCGTTGCCCCGGCTTAGCCCCTTCGTCGGGTGAGAGCAAAAAGACTTCTTCGCCACCCGGTCCGCTGGCGGCCACCATGCCGGTGCTGATGCCGAACTTCATTTTGCGTGGAGCGAGGTTCGAGACATACATCACAAGCCGACCAACCAATTCTTCGGGCTGGTACGCTTTCTTGATGCCTGCAAATACGTTTCGGGTTTCATCACCCCCCAGGCTAAGCGTAAGTTGTAGCAGTTTGTCAGCCCCCTCGACATGATTTGCTTCGACAACGCGGGCGATTCGCAGATCAACTTTTGTGAAGTCATCATAAACGCACTCGTCGGCCAGGGGTTCGGCTGCCAGGGGTTCAGGGCCATCGTTGTACTTAGCCAAGGCTGACTTTAATGCGTCTTTACCTGCAGTTGCTTCTTCCGCCGCTTCGGCAGCTTCTTTACTTTCTTCCATCATCGCTTGAACTTTCTCGGATTCGACTCGTTTTAGTAGATGTTTGAATTTGGTAACCGGCGTACCGACAAGGGGCTGTTGGCTTTGCTTCCAATCCGTTATCGGTTCGCCTAGCAGATCACCCACTTGCTCGGCTAGCTTCGGCAACACGGGCTGCAAGTAGACGACAATCTGACGAAAGAGGTTGAGCGCCACGGTACAAATATCTTGCAATTTCTCAGCTTGTTCAGGATCTTTGCGTAGCTCCCACGGCTTGTTCTCTTCGACATAAGGGTTTGCCTTGTCGGCAAGGGCCATGATGAGCCGCATTGCTTGGCTGTAGTCGGTCTTTTCATACGCCTCGGCAATGGCTTCGCCCGCAGCGGCGGCTTCAGCAAAAAGCCCTCCATCATCGGGATAGGTCGGCGAGAGTCCCGTCTCAAGCACGAACTTCGACGATCGACTGGCAAGGTTCACTACCTTACCCACCAAGTCAGTATTCACTTTCGTTACGAACTCGTCGAGCGACAAATCAAAGTCATCGACCCGACTCGACAGCTTCGAGGCGTAATAGTAGCGCAAGTAGCTCGGATCGAGATGATTCAAGTAAGTGCGGGCACCGACGAGCGTTCCTTTGCTCTTGGACATCTTTTCCCCCTCGACCGTAAGAAACCCATGGATGTGGACCTTTGTCGGTAGACTAAAGCCGGCTGTCTTGAGCATGCCAGGCCAAAAGAGGGTATGGAAGTATGTGATATCCTTGCCAATGAAGTGATGTACCTCGCAGTCGTCGCTCTGCCACCAGTCGGCAATTTTTTCGTCATTAGCATCGCACCACTGTTGCGTCGAAGCAATGTAACCAATCGGGGCGTCGAACCAGACATACCAATAATTGCCTGGCGAATCGGGAATCTCGAACCCGAAGTAGGGGGCCGGTCGACTGATGTCCCAGTCGCGAAGTTCAAGGGGTTTTTCCTTGTCTCCCAGAAAGTGACCTTTAAGGTAGTTGGAAATCTCCGGCTGAAGATGATCGCCCGATTGAGTCCATTCATCCAGAAACGCATGCAGTTGCTCGAGTTCAATGAACAAATGCGTTGCCCCTCGAAGCTCGGGTACCGCCCCGCTAAGCGTACTTTTTGGATCGATCAACTCAGCAGGTGAGTACGTTGTTCCACATTTACTGCAATTGTCACCTGGCTGATCCGTCGCATGGCACTTGGGACATGTCCCGCGGACAAACCGATCGGCCAGAAACGTCCCCGCCTCGGGATCGAACAGCTGTTCGACTTCCTTCTCCTTCACCAAACCAGCATCGCGGATTTTGCTCCAAATCTCGCCACACAACTGGCGATTCTCGTCGCTATTAGTGCTGCCATAGTTATCGAAGTGAATCCCAAACTCGGCAAAGTCGGTTTCGTGGCTCTTCTGCGCCTCGGCAATGACCTCTTGTTCGGGTCGCCCCTCTGCGCGGGCGCGGATCATGATTGCCGTACCGTGGGTGTCGTCGGCACACATGTAGAGTGCCCGATTACCACGCAGGTGCTGATAACGGACCCAAATATCAGTCTGTAGATACTCGACCAAATGTCCCAAATGAATGGGGCCATTCGCGTAAGGCAAAGCCGAGGTGACAAGCAAGCGTCGCGAGGACATATCGAAATACGTGGGGATCGGAGTGGAGTCGAAAATCAAGAAAAATGACCGAAGCCAAGATTTTAACGGTGCATGACGATTCCGGCGAGCCACATCGGCACACTATATGCAACAAGAAGGTTTTGCCGTCAAGCTTTAGCGTGCTACCAGGATTGAGACGTTAAAACCTGCTAAACTAGCGGTTTTGGCATCAGGAAGAGCCAGCGATGATAGCACCGGTCGAGGCTTGGCCTTGTAACTTTTACCCAACTGGAACAAATTGCTTTCTCGTCATCGGTCTGACGCAAGACGCATCAACCGCCGACGAGGTTCATATGATCCACGAGACCACCAGTCCAAGGAGGGACGGTTATGGTCAAGACACGCTTGATCTACGCGCTAATTCTAGCTGCAGTAACATTCTCATATTCTGCGCTGACAACAACAGCTATCGCCCAGCAGGTGGAACTGCTCGACTTCTACCTGCCTACCTGTGGGCCCTGCAAAGCGATGGCACCGACCATCGACCAATTGGCTCGTGAGGGTGTTGCTGTTCGCAAAGTCGATGGTTCGCAAGAACCGGGGCTTGCCCAGCAAATGCGAGTGCAAGGTTACCCGACCTTCGTTGCGGTGGTCGATGGCCGAGAAATAGGCCGCATTGTTGGTGCAACCAACTACGCGAACCTACAAGAGATGCTGACAACGGCTCAGAAGATCGCTAGCCAAACAAATCATCAATCTAATCAAAGTCTCGGAGTGCAATCTCCTACGGCGCAACTCACTTCATCGCAAACTTTTGCTCCTGGTGAACTAAATGAATCATTCTCACTAGGTGCTGTTCAAGCAACTGTTATAGCAAATACCTCCCAAAACGCTTCGCAGCAATCAGCCCAGGCGAACCCTTCATTAGTTGATTCCTTGATTTCCTCTTCCGTGCGTATTGTTATCGACGAATCGGGGAGCCGATCATACGGAACGGGCACCCTTATCGACTCTCGCCAAGGGGAAGCACTCGTGGCAACCTGCGCTCATCTCTTTAAGGATATGCAAGGGAACATGATTCCGGTCGAGGGAAACGTGATGCTTGAACTGTTTACATCGCAAGGCGCGGTGCCTCAAGTTATTGAACGTGTTCCAGGGCGATTAGTTAGCTACAACATCGAGGCTGATGTAGCACTGGTAAGCCTACGCCCCACAAGACCGGTTCGTCCTGTGCGAATCGTTTCGTCTCCTAGCTTGGTAACGGTCGGCGCGCCGGTTCAAAGCGTAGGTTGCGATCTAGGGGCGAATCCAAGCCATCGTACGAGCAAAATTGTTTCGCTTAACCGTTACAATGGTGCTCCCAATATTGAAACAACCGGTGCTCCGATACAAGGACGCAGTGGGGGTGGTTTGTTCAATGCTGAGGGGGAATTGATAGGCATCTGTTTCGCCGCCGATGAGGAACTCGACGAAGGCCTCTATGCGGGGATTGATTCCGTTTACGCCGAACTTGATCGCGTTGGTCTGAGCGAATTGTATCGCGATCAGCCTTCGACCAACCCAAACACAATGGGGCAGCCGCAAGCTGAATTAGCTTCTGCCATAAGGAATCCTGCTACTAGCAATCCATTTGATGAACAACCGAGCCGCATGGAACCGGTTGCGTCCCCATCACAATTAGCGGAAACAGAAGCCTCGGTCCTCCAAGCTGCTTGGCCCGACCCAGTTATCCGAGGCCAAAGTATGCCCGAATCGCATTTGAGTCCTGTCGAGAGTGCGACACTCGACGAAGTTGTCCGCCGTGGCACCAAGTCTGAAGTGGTACTATTGATTCGACCTACCACAAGTGGTGGACGGACTGAAGTGCTGACACTTGACTCGGCATCACCAGAGTTTGTGGCAACGCTACGGCGAATGGGACAAGCTGGGAGTTTGCCCCCTTCACGCTGACTGCAACAGACCACAACAGGTCTCTATTCGTTGCAATCGTTATTTCCCTGCTAAGAAGCAGGTTAAGATTTTCCGCACTTTACGGCATCGTATTCTTGATGAGCTAGATTTATAGACGTAGCATTCGGTTGCGGCATACTCAGTTGCTGCTAAGTCGCTATAAGTCTTGCAAAGAGCCCCTAGCTAACACGATACACAATTGAGTGTTGAGGAACCGATGCTTATTTTTGTTTTTGTTTCTGCGATATTGAACTTGTCGATTGGCTATGCGCTGGGTAGTGGATTTAAATTACCTGCAGGACTCTCCACGATTCCTCTATTGCGCAAAAAGAAAAAGCTTGATGATCTTGACGACGAAGAGGCACTAACTCGTCCCGTTGAAGTTAAAAGCGATGCGAAGCCAACGACTGCGTTACCTCCGACAGTAACCATTGCCGCACCACAACCCGATGTGGTTCCCACTGAAACAGAACCTACCCCGGAACTGAAATCTGTCGAGCCAGCAAAAGAAGTTACTAAGAAAGAGCTTACAACAGCAGACCTCATGGCAGGTTTATCGAACTTGCAATTACAGTTGTCCGAAGTTAGCCAAGAACTTAAATCGCACGAAGACAACCCCGATGAATTCGGCCAATGTGCAAGTCGTATGCAAGAAGTCAATCATGACTACTTAGAAAAAGCTCACGGTACAATCGAGCAGCTCGACGAACTCGAGAACGCCGGAGATGCTACCGCCAAGGCAGCTAAGGAAGTCGCGACGGTTGGATGTGAAAAAGCAGAGCAAGCTAGCCAGAAGATGGATGCGATCTTGGAAGGAGAGTTGGACGAAGCGGCCTGTAAAGAACTCCTAGCTCAATCTGCCGCGATGGTAGCATCGGCCCATGAATCTTGCCAGCTGGGGGCCCCGGTTCCAGCGACGGCAACTTCTGCTGAATCGCAAAACCAAACGGTAACAAAAGAATGCAGTATTGAAGAACTTTTCGAGAAGATCGAAGACGCGATCCATCAAATCAAGGAAGGAGAATCTCTCTTCCTTGCCGAAGCAAGGCTCGATCCACCAAAGGTCCCTATTTCGGAGGCGAGTTTATTAGATGGTATCACCAATGATCTAAACGCCTTGATTGCTGATTCTATTAC
>CAYGQU010000226.1:0-5576 GCA_964352045.1 uncultured Planctomycetaceae bacterium | reverse complement strand
CATTTTCTCTGCCTTTGGCGACATGTTTGGCGATTTATTTGGTGGTGGCGGTGGCCGCGGCCGAGCTCGCGCCGGGCGCGACGTTCGTTGCGACGTCACGCTCACGCTGCATGAAGCTGCCGAAGGAACCACCAAGACCGTCGAATTCAAACGTCATGAAGCTTGCGACGATTGCGAAGGATCGGGCGCTGCGCCAGGCAGTTCGAGAGAATCGTGTGGCTACTGCGGCGGACATGGCCGGGTGATTCAATCAGCTGGTATTGTTCGCATGCAAACGACTTGCCCCGCTTGTCGTGGGGAGGGCTCGAAAATTGAAAAACCATGCCGTAGCTGTCGAGGTTCTGGGCAAACACTAAAGAATGTCTCTACCGAGGTTCGTATTCCTGCAGGGGTTGATGATGGCACTCGAGTACGCATCAGTGGGCAAGGAGAGCCAAGCACTTCGGGGGGGCCTGCGGGAGATTGTTACTGTTTTATTTCGATTTTGAACCATCCTTTGTTTGATCGCGAAGGCCAGCACCTCGTTTGCCGTGTGCCGATTACCTATACCCAAGCCACCTTAGGTTGCGATTTAGAAGTCCCCACATTAACTGGTCGCGGCGAGGTAAAGCTGCCGCCAGGCACCCAATCGGGTGATGTCTTTCGCCTCAGTGGACAAGGGATGCCCGACCCACGTCGGCACGGCTTGGGCGATTTGCTTGTTCAAGTCACGATCGAAGTACCAAAAAAGATATCAGCCGACGAAGAGAAAATCCTTCGCGAGCTTGCTAAACTTGAGCACAAGAATGTCGCCCCCGAAAGAAAAAGCTTCTTTAGTAATCTAAAAGATTACTTTACCGGCGAAGCGCAAGACGCAAACTCAGAAAAATCAAGTACTTAGATAAATACAAACTATGTAGGAGGACGCCCAATGGCGGCCAACAAAAACCAAGAGAATTCCCCCGAAGAGATCGACGAAACGATTTCTGATGAGACGCCTGTCGAAACCCTTCTTCCCGAGGCGTTTCAAGAATCAGACGATTCAGTCGAAGCAAAGGGAACACCAACGATTGAAGAGCAGCTAAACGAAGAAAAGGATCGGAATTTACGCCTGCAAGCCGAATTGCAAAACATTCTCAATCGAAAAAGTCGTGAAGTCGCTGACGAACGGAAGTATGGTGCACTAAGTTTCATTCGGGACTTACTGCCTGCCATCGACAATATCGAACGCGCTCTAGCAGCGGCTCAAAAAAGTAGCGATCAGAAGGATGCCGAAGATTCGACCAATCTGCTCGAAGGTTTTCGCTTAGTGCGTCAGCAGTTGATTACGCTACTAGAACAACACGAATGCAAAGCTATTGTTACTGAAGGAGCAGCTTTTGACCCCGAGCTTCACGAAGCGATCCTCCAGCAACCTTCGCCTGACCATGAAGCGGGACAAATCTTGATGACAACGCAAACTGGTTTCAAACTACATGACCGGGTCGTCAGGCCGGCTCAGGTTATTGTCTCTTCAGGACCTGCTGAATAAAACTTGACCGATTCACTTTCAAGACTTTGGTGATCAACAACGATGCCAACCTACGACTACGAATGCGATGCCTGCGGGCATGAATTTGAACTCTTCCAGCAAATCTCGGAAGGCGTTAAAAGAAAATGTCCCGATTGTGGTAAATTAAAACTTCGACGCCTGTTTGGCACCGGCGCCGCTGTTGTCTTCAAAGGATCGGGTTTCTACGAAACCGACTATCGCAGCGATTCGTACAAAAAAGATGCCGAGAAGGCAAACAAATCAAGCGAAAAGAAATCTGACGATAGTAAGCCATCTAAGGTGGGTAACGAAAAGAAAATCGCAAGCAATTCAAGCAGCGAAACCAAGACAAGCAGTTCCAAGCCAAAAGACAGTAAATAAACGATTACAACTGATGCCTCGCACCTGGTGGAAAAATCCTCATGCGTTGTCCGCAATGTGAAAAAGAGTTTTCTCCCGAGGAAACGAAAACGATGCCTTTTTGCAGCGAACGCTGCAAGACAATCGATCTAGGTCGATGGCTTGGTGAAGGGTATTCTTTACCTCACTTCGCGGATCCAGATGATGACGAACCGATCGAAGCGTTTTAGCAAAGAACGGCTCGATTTTGTTTCCGCTGCGTTTTCTTATTGATTGCCATGGCTCCTTTTTCACCTTGCTTTTGAGATTCTCTTGCCAGATGCCCCGCGTCAACTTGAAACCGCGTCTCCTGCCATCAGGCGAGTTGATTGGTTAGCGGTTGCGCCTTGGACATTGTTGTTTCGAGTGCCAGGCATTGCTTTAGGCAAACCTTTCATATTGGGAGCGGCTGGTTCTCTCTTTTTAGGAATCTATCCGAAGCAAATCGCTATTGAATCTTTCTCAATTGCTGAGATTTTTAATTTCGTCGTCGACTACGTCAATCTTTTAATAAAACTACCTGCTGAACTAATCCATCACCTAACTATGCTGGATTGGCAAGCTAGCTTATTGTATGCACTCTGGTTTTTCGGATGGGGTTTTTTGGGGCTATTGATTATTGAGTATACGAGTCGAGTGCTAACGAATCACCCTGCGCAAGGGCTCATTCACGATGCTAAAAAGGCATTTTTACATCTGCCCAAGTTGGTTGGTGTTTGCGTACTCACGTTGGTCGCAACTTTGCCGTTTGCAATCCCGCTCTTACTGGCTTGTTGGGCACTTGAATTCGAGTTAGTAGCCAAAGGGCTATACTATGCTTGGCCCCTCATCTCGCTGGGATTGGGCATACCAATTTACTTGCTACTAGCCGGTTTGGTATGGTTCAATCCGCTAGCTCTCTCGGCTATCGTAGTTGATCGAGCCGATCTGTTTGACGCAACGAGTCGGATGTATGCCTACGGCTACCAAAACCTCTTACGTATCGTCGGCTACGTCAGCTTCGCACTCCTACTCGGAGTAATCAGCTATTATCTCTTAATCGTCTTACTTGGTGGAACTGACCTCGTGCTGCACGAACTGTTGGGAAACAAATCTCAGCACATTTGGCTTCAGGCATTGCTCTATAAACTCCCTTTCGGATACGCCTGCGGTTACTTTTATACCGCGACTTCTGCCATTTATTTGTTATCACGCCGAGATATCGACGACCAACCGCTCGACGAATTGGCTAGCTAGAGCGATTTTCTCATTGCTATATCCCTTCGTAGTTTGATTTTAGCCTACCACGGCGTTCTCCTGCATCGACGATGCACCGCATCGCCTGCTTCGGACTCCTTGTGGTAGACAAAAATCAAAACACGTAGGGGTATAGCAACTCGAAAACCGCTCTAAATCGACTTGAGATTCGCAAGCAGAGTATCAAGTTGTTTGTGAAAAGCACCGCGTGGCATGACACGATCGCAGCCAGCTGCTTCGGCGGCTGCCAGTTTTGTTTCGTGAACATGCGGGCCAAAGGCAAGTATTTTCGCATTTGGCGCTCTGTTTCTCAACTGACTCACGAGAAATTCAATGTCAGTTATCGGTGTTGTCAAATCGATCAAAATCAACTGTGCATCAATTTCGGCCACTTTATCAATCGCAACATTCGCCGAAGCCGAGGGCACCTCAAGGCCAGCTAAACCAGCAGCGGCCGAAACTTTTGAAATCGCCATCAAGTCGGTCGAAATCAATATAGCGTCCAAGAAATACTTTCTAAGTAAGAACGATGAACGAGTAAAACTGAAACTAAATTGCACCGGGACCAGTTAGGCCGTCGCTAATTTGACTAACTTCTTCCATGGGCATAATAAAGATTTTTCCATCGCCAATGTGACCTTCCTTGCTTGTACGAGCATGCTCTTGCAAGCAATCTAGTACCGGCTGAACAAAATCATCGTTCACCGGAATTTGTAATTCAACTTTGCGGAGTAATTGGGCTTGATACTCGTGTCCGCGAAAAGTCTCGATATGGCCACGCTGTCGGGCATAGCCCATGGCATCGGCAATTGTCATTCGAGTCACCCCGATTTTCGTTAGCGCGCGACGAGTCGCTTCGAATTTAGTCGGTTGAATAACGGCAATGATGAGTTTCATAACGAATCCTTCGTCAGGATTGTATCCGAAAAGAAAGTGAGCTGACTACGGTCCGAACACGTTAGCCAGCATGTCTCACTGTGCAAAAAACGTAAATCGGCTATCCTCGCAGCAATTTTGCAACCGCTTGGCCAATGTCAGGATGTCGCATTAGCGACTCGCCAACGAGCATGGCATCAACTTTGGCTGCTTGAAGTCGCAGAGCATCCTCATGCGTTTTGATACCACTTTCGCTAACGAAGAGGATTTCCGGAGGAATCTCACGATGGACCGTTAGGCAATGGTTGAGATTGACCGTCATGGTATGTAGGTTACGATTATTGACGCCGACGAGCTTCGCCCCCGAAGCTAGTACTGCTGGCAAATTAGCTGGATCGTATAGTTCGACGAGCGGCGTGAGCCCAATCTCGACCGCCTGCTCGTGAAGCTGCTTCAGCTCGGCAGGCGTTAGGCATTCCGCAATTAAAAGAATCGCATCAGCACCGGCGACGCGTGCTTCGACAACTTGATGTTCGTCAAGGATAAAGTCTTTTCGCAAGACGGGTAAATCGCAGGCTGCTCGGGCCTGTTGCAAATAGGCAAGACTTCCCTGAAAATGCGGCGAATCCGTCAACACGCTCAGACAACTGGCACCTTGCTCAGCATAAATTTTGGCGATTTTAGCAGGATCAAAATCTTCACGAATGAGCCCTGCCGAGGGGCTAGCACGTTTTACCTCGGCAATGAGCTTGATAGAGCCCCCCGCTGCTGGTCTTGCAGTTGCCAGCGAGGCATAGAAGTCACGCACAGGAGGGGCATCCGCCAATGCGGCACGTAATTCGGCAACCGAACACTCAGCTCGAGCGGCTGCGACTTCTTGCCGCTTCACAGCAACGATCTTATCAAGGAGAGTAGACATAGGTGCTAGCAATGATAGAAGGGTAATCAAATTACGGTTAACGATGATTAGAATCGACTTGATCGGCATATCGTAGGGGCCCGTCGGTCTGTATCATCCCCGCTAAGGACCCTCTATGCTAGCGGCCGGAAGTAAGGGATTGAACCCTAATCAAATGCTTCAACTATTTAGCTAGAAATCAACTAAGAACTATCAGAATAATATGGCAAATAACAGTATGCGCATCGAACGTGACACGATGGGCGAAATGCAGGTTCCCACCGAAGCATTGTATGGTGCTTCAACGGCTCGGGCAGTCGATAATTTTCCGATCGCTCATGAACCGGTACCAGCAGTCGTGGTTCGCGCCTTCGGCTCACTAAAGCATGCCTGTGCTGTCGCCAATACGGATCTCGGTAAGCTTGACAATAAAATTTCAAAAGCAATTCAGTCCGCCGCTGCTGAAGTTGCCGCTGGCAAACACGATGCTCACTTTCCGGTCGATATCTATCAAACCGGTTCAGGCACTTCAACCAATATGAACGCAAACGAAGTAATCGCCAACCTGGCGAATCAATCGCTTGGTTTTTCCCTTGGATCGAAAGGTGAAGAAGGGGCTGTTCATCCAAACGATCATGTCAACATGCGGCAGTCTTC
>CAYGQU010000225.1:0-5604 GCA_964352045.1 uncultured Planctomycetaceae bacterium | reverse complement strand
CTATTTAATTGTCATAGAAACAATTGGCATGCTTGAAGGCAAAGCCGATTTTGAACGAGCGAAAAATGAACAGCTAGTTCGTTTTACCGGCAAACATGAAGTCGTAGGAACTCCCAAGTATGAGCAAGATAATGGCATCGAACAAATGGCCTACTCGTTTGATGCAGACCTTAACGGTCTGAAACTACGATATCGAATTCGAATTTTGTCTCGTGATGGCCTTACCTACATGCTGATTGCTTGGGCAGTACGAACAAGATCTTTGACGCTTGATCGATACGCCAACGCGTTTGCTGCAGGGATATCGTTTCCCGACAAAGACTCTGAATGGGGCAAATCAACAAACCCACTTGAATTTAAGCAAGTGGTGCAGAGCCAAGAACTTTCATTCAAATATCGTCCGTCCCTATTTGAGGATGTCACTGAAAAAGAAAGCCTATTTGACTTAGAAAGCCATGACGGAAACCATGCGATTTACGGCATGCTACAAGATTGGAATTCGAACGATACAGAAGGTTTGTTGAACTACATCTTCAAGGCAACCAATAATGACGATGACTCTTCAACCTATTCCGAAGTACAGCGAATTGATATTGAAGTTTCAGGAATCAAAGGACGGATGATTCTGGCAAAGAGTTCGGAAGAACTAGGTCACTTCGGCCACTTTATTATCCTTCCTATTGGTGGCGACAACTACCTCGACCTTCGCTACTTCTCAGTCGACAAAAACATCCAAGATCGTAGCGACTTCGAGCTCTTTTTTAAATCATTGTCCATCAAACCCTTAGAAACGGACTTAACACTTCCCCCGCTTGAAACGAAGCCTCAAGAGATATCCCGGAGTTCCTATGAATTATCGCTTCTCAACGCTTCTAGCAAGCTAGCTCTTGTGCCTGACATGCACAGTCTAATGGCTAGGCAAATCGATGATGGTCGAATAATTCTTGTAAGTCCTAATCGGGCTACTGTGGTTGATGGAGCAGAGCAGAATGATATTATCCGACTCGATCGGTGGCAGTCTGGACTCACCGTTATTCGCTGGCAAGATCAATGGTTAACGATTGACGATCAAGACCGTGTAATCGACACAAAGAGCAAGGAACCTTTTGGCAACGACATGACTGCTTGCCTGCTAGAAGCCAGCGATAAGCATCTTTACTTTGTCAAACCGCGACCAAAAACTAGCCTTCTCGGATTTAGCGAAATTGAGCAACTTCAGGTTGATCACTTGGTTCGACTATCAACAGAAGGACAACAGGAAAACATTCTCGACTTCCCTGGCTTTCGTATTGAGAAAATTCGAGTATCGCATGATGAAAGCAAAGCACTCGTCGTAGCTGAAAAACACCATCATCCTACGAAAAACAAATGGGACCAACCGGTACAACTATTGAGTGCCGATCTTATTACAGCAGAAATAACAAAACTTGGCCGTTGGCAGTCGATAAAAGATATCAACGAAGTTAACGATGGCTGGTTAATCACAGGGGAGCCCCTCGATGCTGTCTCGGGCGTCTATCACCTCAATAACTCTGGAGCAATGAATTTGCTCATCTCCGGCAACAGCTACTGTGGAATAGATCTAGCGAATTCGCAACTACTCGTAGTTGAATCGAATCAAAATGGCAGCGAAATCTACAGCGTACCGTTGGAAGCTGCAAACAAGTTTGGTGCGTTATGCCATCCCTTCTGCGTCTCAAGTATAAATCGCATTTCTGAAATTTGGTCCGAAAAACTAGCTCAAGACAAGATCTGCCAAGAGGCAAATAATATAAACGAGATCCAAAATCTATTTCAGACAGCTTCAACTGCCAGTGAGCAAGTCGTTGGTTGTCCCTTGCCTATCAAACCGGAAGACGTTGACGAATTTATCGATGATATGTTCGATGCCGACAAACTAAACCCTGCCGCAAAGCAACTGATAACGTTAACCATAACGAACAGTTTGCTCGAGCAAGGTGCCGAATGGATTACTGGTAATCCGACGAAAAAAAAGGACTGGATCCGTGCACGAACTGACATGCATTCATCACCTTTTGCCCTGGGTTACGCCCCAGCGGCAATCTATACCGACTCGTTCCACAATGGAGAAGGTATGTGGAATGCTGCGACGAGCATCTTTGAATCGGCAAATGGCCGACGTGTACTTTTGGGTCATGATCCACAGGCCTTGGATGAGGCAATCACCCAATGCTTGCCAGTTGGCATTGCCGAACTCCTCAACACGAACGATGCGAACGACGTTATTACCGCGCTCAATGAGGTTCCCAACAATCTCTTCTTTCGTGAGGAAGTCTACCGTCACCTTATAGCATCAGGCCGAAATGCCGATCTACTAAAAGTCGCTGAGTATTTCGTATCAGCCAAGGGGATCGAACAGGCTAATGAAATTGATTTAAAGGCTTGGTTCACTGCTCGGGAAAACAGCCAACCGATTGGTCAGTATGGCAATCAATTGATTGCTGATCTACAAATCGCCTTGGAAAAGTATCCTGAAGAGCAGCTATTTTACCTTCTCCTCGGTATGGTTTGCGAACGCACCCCCAATGATCCCCTAACCAAGAGCCGCATGTGCTACCAACGAGTTTTAGAAATCAATAGCTGGAGCCTCTTGGCTGACAAAGCAAACGAGAAACTCGATTCTTTAAAAAACTGATCCCAATGCCGATAGGTTCCCTACCTTTTTTCATCCTGTAGATCCTGTCTCTACTCGAATTAAAAGAAGGTTGACGAGATTTACTAGATCAACAGGATTGATCAAAAGTGGGTTTCTACCCACACCATTAGCGAAGATTAGCGTCGATTCGTGTTCAAGAAGCTGGAACACAAATCGACGCTAATCCACACTAAATTCTTTAGCCTCCACCTCTTCCTTCGGCCCTAATGATCAACGAGCACCGCGTCGATCAGTAGTTGCATGGCGTGGTAGACGAGCATTGGCAGGATGGCGGCTCCACCCATGCCGATCGAATCGATTAAACTTAAACGTCTTGCCCGCTGTGACGAAAGCCAAACACACGCACCACCTTGTGCTCTTCATCGACCATATAAGTAAAGAGACAGCGATCAACGATCAACATCCGAACCATAAAATTAAACTGACTATCCTCAGGTGCAGGAGGACAACGGTGGGGAAAAGTCTTGAGCGTTTGAATTCGGCTCCACGCTTTCTGAAACCAACGCTCGGCGTTAACCGGTGATTGCTTCTCAACAGCGATATAATCGACATAAGAATCGAGAAGCTGAAAAACTTCCTTAGAAACTATGATACGATAAATCATCAGGGAATATCAAACCCGTGCTTTTCGCCAATCTTGCGGAATGCTTCTTCTGCGTCGATACCTTCTCCTGCTTCGATAGCGGCATTGCCCCGGCGTATCATTTCGACACTCTCGCGAAGTTCTGTCTCGCTTAGTTCACCACAAGGATCTTCGGTCGGTTCGTCAGCTATGGCAGCCAAAAATGATGGCACGTCCTCGTACCCAGCCACTTTAACTACGGTGGAAAGTTTCTCGAATTGATCGTCGGAGAGTTGAATCGTGTGCATAGCCTTATTCTAATCCAAATCACGAGGTAAAAGCAAATTGAATGTATCGGGTGCCTCGATCCCATTAGAGAAGATTAGCGTCAATTAATGTTCCAATTTTTTAAACACTAATCAGCACTAATCTTCGCTAATCTTTTTCGGCTCCGCCTCCTCTTTCGGGCCTAAGCGGTCGACGAGTACGGCGTCGATTAATAACTGCATCGCGTGGTAGACGAGCATCGGTAAGATCGACACGCCACCCAATCCCATTGAGACATCAAGGCCAACGGCGAGCGTTTTTTGGCTTCCCCCGACGCCGGCGGCGAGGGCGTCGGCTTTTTCGATCGCTAACGCTCGCGTTATCTTCCAGGCGATGAGGAACAAAGCAACGTGAACTGCCGAGGCGACGCCGATCAGCAGTGCCCATTCGGACAAACTGAGCCGCGTGGTGGGGTCGGCTAAGATTGCGCCGTTTCGGACCGAGGCGATGAAGACCATCCCCAGCAAACCAAGCTGGGCAATGAACGAGAAGCGTTTGCGGTGCGAGTCGAATCGTTCTCTTAACGGATTCACCTTGCGAAGCATTTGCCCTACGGCGACAGGCAGGACAACAATCAAAAAGAGTCGCTGCGCTAGCGCCGGTGCGGAGATTGTTTCGGATTGTCCGACCAAAAGCGATAAGCCGACGGGCAAGACGATAAATGTTAGCAAGGTCGTTACGACGGTGATCGTAATCGCAACCGCCTCGTTGCCGCGACCCATTCGGGTCCAGACTGCTGCCGAGGCCATCGTGCAGGGCGAGAGCGTGGCAATGATTAGCCCCACAGCAAGGGGTTCGCTAAGCAGTTGCCCAGCAACCCAAGCCAACGGACCGGCAAACAGGCAGTTTACTACCACACCAATCGCCGCTGCTGTGATGGCACTTTTTGTTGAAAGTGATCGAGCCAAGTCGATTGGGCACGACATGAGCAGCAGAATCGACGCAACGAGCCAAGTTCGGGGGATCGCGTTGGCCATTGGTTCGAGTGATTCGTAACCGATGGCTCCGACGACAAGCATGACCGCGATGGCGACGAGAAACCAATGCTTGCGGACGTTTGCCATAAAATATTTTAGGGTGTAGGACGCAGAATCACTTGATACGAACGATTTATTGGGTAGCCCTGATTGGCACCTAACTCGTTTCGGGGCCAATCGGTGCTATCCATTTTCATTAAATCAGTTGCTAGTGGATACTTTATTTGACACTTACTCGGTAGCTTGCTCCCCACCCTCGGTTGAATCCTGCGACGCTTCTTTCAACCATTTTGCGCGCAACTGGTTGCCATGCTTTTGCGGCGAATCGTCGGCTTCGAGCAACTCGACAGCTTGGTTGGTTTCGCCCGTCGCTTCGTAGATGCGTGATCGCAGATATTGAACGCCGCCCGCAAAGCTTTTGCCCCACTTCGATGCAAGTGTTTGGTTGTCGATCCAATTCAAAGCATTCTTGTAATTTGCTTGGTCATACAGAATTTGGCTTAGCCAATAAGTCGCTCGAGCTTTGGCTGCGAAATAAATTTCTTGCTTAATTTCGGTTCCTAGCTTTTCTATCGTCAATCGACCATCGGCGGGCCGAACGCGGCGACTCAGGTAAAGGCGCTGTGCGTCTCGGAAATCGTTGATCGTTTGTCCCTTGTCGTTCGTTACGTCCTCTTCTTCCATGTTTCCACGAAAGTGTAAAGTACGAGCTTTCCACAAGCGGGGACGCCATGCGAAAGGCAAAAAGGCTTTGACCTCTTGATTACGCTGCGCACGATCAACCATGAACTTGTCAGCAAGCGTTTGAAAGGGAAACGACCACAAGGTGGGTACCTTATCCCCTGGTTTCGCTACGGGCGGAAAATTTTTTCTGATTGCCTCCAGATCAAACGCAAGTACCAACTGATCACCACCCGTGAGTTGCTGATCGAGCCGCTTTGCACGTTCGCTAAGTGAGAACGGGGTTGCTACAACGCTATGCTTTGCTTCGGCTAACGCTTCGCTGGTAACCGGGTAGGCGTTGTCGGGCAAGTCGAGTGATCGCAAAAGCGAATCATCAT
>CAYGQU010000224.1:0-5625 GCA_964352045.1 uncultured Planctomycetaceae bacterium | reverse complement strand
GAACAATCGTGCCTTCGACAATCTGGTTGATCGAGACATCTTCGCCCGCTAACCAATCTGCCTCGTCGGGGGTTTCTTCCCCCATGACCATAAGCAGGTCGTCATCGGATACATCAAATTCACGGAGTAGGTTACGGTTGACCATAGTAGTTCTTAAAAACCTAAGCGGCGGTGGTTATGTCGTATGGAATTAAGCGAATCGTTGAACCTTTCTTGAGGTCCAAAAAAACGCCTATCTGTTCGAGCATCAGTAAGAAAGCAAACGTTGTTGATCTAATTCGATAAGGGCTGCGTTAAGCCGACTAATCGTTGCTAGCAAATAGCGTAATCGTTGCTAGCAAGAACAGAGAGTGCTGTTCTGTGGCGCGAGAAACCGCCTGAGGGTTAGAGGGAAAAATAAGCCATCCGGTTCAAATTCCCCACGACAAGCGGGGCAGTGACGGCCATTGGGTAGCTCCGAATACTAACAAAGCCCTTGTCGGAACACAACTTGGAACACCCAATAAACAAAAAGAACTCGACAAATAAAGCATTCGTTGCGATCGGAAGAGCCCCTGTAGACAAATCTTGCCGTTAAAGGCTATCTATCGGAGAAGATAGCCCGATTCATTAGCTTACCCACCAAGTCATTAGCCTATCCGTCGGGTATTTACTGCGATTTTCTCGCCGAATTAGCCTCTCTCGTTCAACTCGCGTGCTGATTGAAGCGCAGCAGCCAAGTCAATAGCAACTCGCATAAGGAGTTGCTCGTCGTCGAGCTGAGCGACTTCTTCAGGACAAATCGGCTGGCCATAGTACATCGCAATCGGCTTAAAGAGTGTCGGAAATTTCTTTTCCTTCGGCCAAGCAAGATAGGCTCCTTCAATACCGAGCGGCACGATGACCGCCTTACTCCTTCGGACCAACGCAATAAACCCAGGCTTGAGCCCTTGAAGCTCTCCGTTTGAAGAACGGGTCCCTTCAGGAAAAAGCAGCACGGCTCCTCCCTGCTTGAGCCGCTTCAGTGTGGCGCGAATACCAGCCAGTCCACTGCCATCTCGATCGACCGGCACCGCATCGTAGGAGCGAATAAGCGGCCCGAGCGCGCCTTGGAACAAAGTGTCTCGCGCGAGATAGCTTAACTGCCTTTTTGCAGAACCCCCCACAAGAGGGGGATCGAGATGGCTTTGATGGTTGGACAAGATAACCACCGGCCCTTTCAGGGGCACGTTATGTCGGTTTTTAGTACGAAGTCGGAACAAAACCGAGGCGCTATTCCAAATAAGGCAGCTCGTAAACCAATACCATACCGCTTTGAGCCATCCTCTATCGTAAGTGGGGGCTTCTTTGATGGAATTTTCGGTCGTAGTTAGGGGTTTAGCCATCGGATCGAAACACTATTGGTTCGCGGCAGTTCTTTGAGATTCGACAATTTCGAGGAGCCGTTCGACAACCTGGCTCGGTTCGAGCCCATCGGTAGAGACTTCGATAGCGTCATCACTTTTGATAAGAGCCCCGATCTTGCGGCTACAATCCCTCTCGTCACGTTGATGCTGCTTTTGAAGCACCTCTTCACGGGTGACCTTCTCGCCACGACTGATGAGGTCGAGATAGCGACGTTCGGCACGGACCGTTTCGCTGGCGGTGAGGAAGATTTTGCACTCTGCCTCGGGGAATACAACGGTTGATTGGTCGCGGCCCTCGGAAACAACGTCGGTCCCCTGCGCAATTTTCTGCTGCCAACGGACCAATTGTGCTCTAACACCCGCAGAATCGGCGGCATATTGGGTCGAGGTGGTGATGTCAAAAGTGCGTATTGCCTTGGTCACGTCCTCGCCATCTAGCAAGACTCGATCTTCCAAGAACTCCAAATCAACTTCTCTGGCCACTTTTTCGAGCGCGATTTGGTTTTCGAGATTGATCCCACGGCGTATGGCAGCGAGCGTAACGGCTCGATACATTGCCCCTGTATCAAGAAAACGAAAGCCGAGGCGACGTGCCAAGGACCTAGCAGCACAGCTTTTTCCAGCACCCGCAGGGCCATCAATGGTGATAATCATGTTCTGATAAGGGCATTGGCAGGGGCAAATAGGGGGTGCTAACAGGCTTGTATGCTATCACGATGGCCTATTTTAAGGCTACCCATCGCTGGAAAAGGACCCTGAAAATACGACCCAAAATCTGGCAACCCATCGACAGCATTGGAACATTCTCCATAAATCTACCGATTACGCCGATTTTGACGTCCTTAAAGAGTTGTTCGCTTTCGCAACCAATTGGTGCACTTTGTTCGCTTCTCGATTAGAATGGAAGAGGAACACCGGACACGCTTCCCCTCCTATCAGTTCCTTTGATAGGACATGGGTCGGTTCGTAAATTACACCTGTACGATTTGTGGTGAGCGAGAGGTAGCGATTTATTATGGCCAAATCTGGCGCCGTTTGGGGTATTGATATTGGGCAATCCGCGCTAAAGGCGCTGCGTTGCCGTCCGCACGAGACCGATGCGCACCGCATCGTTGTCGAAGCTTTTGATTATGTCGAGTACCCAAAGCTACTTAGTCAGCCCGATGCTGATAGCGAAGAGCTTGTACGCGAAGCTATTGAAACGTTTTTGTCACGCAATGAAATCAAAGGGGATCGCATCGCAATTGCCGTCCCTGGGCAAAGCGGCTTGGCACGTTACATCAAGCTACCTCCTGTCGAAGCGAAGAAGATCCCGGACATTGTTAAGTACGAAGCACGCCAACAGATCCCTTTTGCACTGGAAGATGTTGTCTGGGATTACGAACCACTTGCTGGCGGCAGTCAAGACGAGGGTTTCGCACTAGAAACTGAGATTGGCCTTTTCGCGATGAAACGCGATCAGGTGGCGCGGGCGCTCCAGCCTTTATTGGATGCGGGCATTGAAATTGATTATATCCAATTGGCACCCCTATCGGTTTACAACTTCACTTGCTTTGACCAAATAGGTGAGCTAAACGACGAAGAGTTCAATCCTGCTGATCAACCCGCTTCGACCGTTGTACTTTCAATAGGTGTCGATACGACTGACCTTGTTGTGACCAATGGCTATCGTGTCTGGCAGCGTAACATTCCGATCGGTGGTAGTCACTTTACAAAAGCTTTGACCAAGGAACTAAAACTCACGTTCTCCAAGGCGGAACATCTCAAAAAGAATGCCACCAAAGCGGAAGACCCGAAAGCGGTTTTCCAAGCAATGCGTCCGGTCTTCAGTGATCTTGTCGCTGAGTTACAGCGTTCGATTGGTTTCTTCAACAGCAACAACAAGGGGGCCAAGCTATCGCGTGTACTGACCATTGGTAACGCGATGAAGATGCCCGGTTTGCAGCGCTATTTGGCTCAAAATTTGGATATCCCCGTCGAATCAATTGATGAGTTCAAAAATCTCGTCGGCGGCAGCGTAACGGCTACACCTGCCTTTGAACAAAACCGTTTGAGTTTTCCTGTCGCCTATGGACTCTGTGTACAAGCATTAGGCCTAAGTCGTATCTCGACGAATTTGATCCCTGACGAGATCGTCACAGAGCGGATGATCAAGGCCAAAAAACCTTGGGCTGTTGCCGCGGCGGCAATGTTAATGATTGGCATGGTTGTGAACTACTCAAGCTACGTCGGCGCTTGGCAAACCGTTCAGGTAGAAGAAGAATGGAAAAGCCCGATCAGCAAATCGCAGTCGATGTCAAGCAAGGCAAGTCAACTTGAATCGACGAACTCGGAACTAAAAGACCAATTTTTGAAGATTGTCGACATCAGCGACAACCTCCAAAGTAATGTTGATGGTCGCGCACTTTGGCTCGAATTGCTAAAGGCAATCAAATCAGCGTTGCCGCGTGATGAGCGTCCCATTGAAGAACGTCAGCGCACAGCGGAAGACGTTACCTCTCGTACCGAGCTTCATATCACTTCGATGGACTGCCAAAATTATGAAGACCTTTCAACTTGGTTTACGAATGTTGCGTCGTATTATGCCGAAGCTCAACTGACCGAAGCCGAAAAGGCTGCCGAGCAGGCTGCGGCCGAAAAAGCAGCCGCTGAGCCGACTGCAACAGAACCCACAGAAGTACCAGCCGAAGAAGAGGGGCTCTTAGAGGAATCCGCTTTACCTGAAGGTGAGCCTGGCATTGATGGCGAAGAAACGCTCGCGGGAGTAGGCCCGACGGGCGAAGGTTGGGTTATCCAACTCGTAGGCCATCACTTCCATAACTTGCGTGGCAACGAAGGAGAGCAGTTTGTTCGCTCGACCTTTATCGAAGCTCTTGAAAACGGCACCATCCAACTCCCTGACGGACCCAATGGTGAGATGATCGATGTGACTTTCAAGGAGTTAGGCATTGGCTACCCTGTTGTGGTGACAAAGAATCGTATCCTTACCGTCAGCTATGATCCCGAGGCAGGTGGCGAAGAAGAGGGCTCAGGGGGCAGGTCAAGAACACTGGGTCGGATGATGCGATCTGATCTTGGCGGACGTGCCGGCGAGGAAGGTGAACTTGAAGAACCTGAATTATGGGAACTTCGTCGCTACGATTTTATCTTACAATTTTCATGGGTACCCACGCCCAAACATGAAAGAGTGAAGGCACGCCAAGAGGCGGCAAACGGAACAACCGAAGAAGATTTTGAATAGGTATCCTTATCAGTTTCTTAGTCAACTCAAAACGGTTGATGGAACTAGGCTCGTGATGCCGTTTTAGTTTTAGTTTTAGTTTTAGTTTTAGTTTAATAAATTCCAATAAGCAGTAAACAAGATGGACCAGATAAGAGCCGCTTTAGCTTGGCTAAAGAAGTATCACTTTTGGGTGTTACTATTAATCGTCATTGGTTTATCAACGGCAGCATGGTTTAGTGCATCATCAAGCCTTGCAAGTCAGTTTGCTGCCAATAAGAGCAAGATCGACAAAGAATTCAGTACGCAGCAAAGCTTACGTTCAAAGCCTTTTAAGCCCAATGAGAATGTCAACGAGAAACAAGCGGAAGAGAAAAACAAGCAAGCAGCCGAAACGCTTGCTATTTGGCAAAAGCTCTACGAACGTCAAACGGCATCAGCTTTGAAATGGCCAGAAGAATTAGGAAGGTCTTTTCTTAACTATGTTGATTCCCGAAGTTTCGGTCAAACGATCCGAACCGACATGCGCGATGCTTATCTAAACTACATTAAGCAAACGTTCCCTAATCTGATAAAAATCATCGACGCCGAACTTCTTGAAGAAGGAAGCAGAGGTGGGGGTCGTAGCCGACGTTCACGCATTAGTGAGGAGATGGAAAGTGGCACTGAATTAGCGGAAGTCGAGCCAACGCATATGGTCGACTGGCTCGATCAAGAGCTTGTCCAGAAAAAATTAGCCTTTGCTAGCCGACCTACAGCACTTCAGATATGGGTTACTCAAGAAGATCTTTGGGTTTATGAAACCTTGCTACGTGCAATCGCTCGTACGAACGAAGCAACTGGCGCAAGACGACAAAACCGAACGGCTGTTCGAACAATTTACGAATTGCAAGTTGGCCAAGATGCCGCCAAGAACAACAGCTCGACAGGTAGAATCTATATCCCTCAAAGCACGGGCGCTATTGGCGGATCAGGCTTCGGAGAAGGTGGTGACTACATGGGTGGAGAGATGGGCAACGA
>CAYGQU010000223.1:1190-5633 GCA_964352045.1 uncultured Planctomycetaceae bacterium | reverse complement strand
CGTCAAAGTCAGTTGCCGGTAGTGTCAGCAGCAACTCGTCGGTCCCCTGGCGTTTTTCCTCAGCCCAAATACTCATTGAGATAGCAGGAATGAAGACCAACAGAATGAACGGTATCCAGCGGCTCAGTTGGTCGAGATTCGCTAAGTTATTGCTAAAGAATTCGGGGGGCCAAAACGTAGCGAGTGACGTCAGCATCACGAAGACGCAGATGAAGACGTATCCCGTCGGATTGGAAAAGTAACTAACAAAGTCGCGACGGAAAATCGCATTGAGAACAGTAAAATTCATGTCGTCGTTCTACGTCGTGTAATAGCGAGACAGGCTAAGGAATAAAGGAATTTAGGAATAGCTATTCGATCGTAAGCGTGTCTTTTTCTGTTAGAGAGAAAGACTCATCGTGCCTAACGGTCAGCACCCGTTAGTTCATGGAAACGGGTATCAAGGTTCGGTACGCCTTCACCCAATTGATCGGGAGTGCCGTCGAAAACAACACGTCCTTCATTGATGAAGATGACTCGATTGCACATGGCCTCCACTTCTTGGAGGATATGGGTACTTAATAACACGGTTTTCGTTTCGCCTAGTTCGCGAATCAGCTTACGAACTTCACGAATTTGATTCGGATCGAGTCCTGCGGTCGGTTCGTCAAGAATCAAAACGTCAGGCTCATGCAGCAGGACTTGTGCCATGCCGACACGCTGTCGGTAACCTTTGCTTAGCTTTCCAATTGGCTTACCGATAACCGATTCGAGCCGGCACTGATCGACCACACGATCGACACGAGAGCTTAGCTCACCACCGGTAATCCCACGAGCTTGGCCAAAAAAGCGAAGCAACGTCCGGGGTGTCATGTCGGGGTATAGTGGGCCATTCTCGGGCAAGTAGCCAAGTCGCTTCGAGGCTTGGATTCGCTCAGTTGAAGTGTTGAAGCCAGCAATTCGGGCTGTTCCTGCCGAAGGGGCAAGGTAGCCAGTGATGAGTTTCATCGTTGTGCTTTTGCCTGCTCCATTAGGACCAAGAAAAGCAGCCACTTCGCCTTGACGAATGGTAAACGAAACATCCCGCGTGGCGGCAAAGTCGCCATAGAATTTTGATAGCCCCTCCGCCTCTATCATAGGAGTTGTCTCGTTGGCGGCGGGCGAGTTTGTATTCTCGTAGTTTGGCATCATTGTCTTGTAAAAAATCTTTTGTCCGAACTTGAGGTCGCCATCGCAATCAATGGCTCTGTCTCTTATCTATTATTCTCCCGATTACAGAAAAAGAAACTAGGCTCCCTTTGGGCAGAAAAACAACGAATTGATAGCTGCTGGCAATGGCTGAACTAATCGAATTTGCCCTTTCGTATTTGCCCTTTTGTATTTGCCAGATCAAAATTGCCAGATAATAATTGCCAGATAATAATTGAACGGGCAAGTTACCCCGATCAGTACGCCTCGATACTAAAAGAGGTTCTACCCAGGATAAAAAAATTCTTATCGTGACAAGTCGCTTACTACAGCCCTGGGCTGCTGATCACCTCGGGATAGCAAAACCCGGCGGAGCCAGTCCTTATTATTAGGCTCGGGAAAGTCATTCCGCAGGTGGACGCCGCGTGATTCGGTCCTTTTTTGAGCAGCAATGATCAGTAACTCAGCGACTTGAAGCATGTTTTGCAATTCCCAACCCTCAGGGTGATTCAGTTGACGAGGCAGCACATAACGCCGCCACTGCTGAATGCTACGCAGTGCGTCGTCGAGCAATTTTCCCTCTCGCCATACGCCTGCTGAACGCCACATTAGGCTTTTGAGCGAATTGCGTATGTCGGCCAAATCGAGCGGCTCGTTCGAGGTCTTGACGATAGGATTTTCTAGCGGCAAGGCATGGAACGAATCGGGCTCGGCCTTCGCTTTGGCAGATGCTCCTTTGCCTGCTCGACTCCCGTAAACCAAACCCTCTAGCAAGCTATTCGAGGCAAGCCGATTGGCGCCGTGCAGCCCGCTGCTGGTAACCTCACCAGCCGCCCACAAACCATCAAGCGAAGTCGCACCCCATTCATCAACACAAACCCCACCGATCATGTAATGTGCACCTGGTCTAACAGGAATTGGATCGGTTGCAATATCAATGCCAAATTCATGACACCGGGCGGAGATCCCAGGGAACCTTTCGTGTACATGCTTGGCATCAAGGTGCCTAAGATCGAGATAAACGCAGTTGTGGTCGGTCTTTTCCATCTGATGCACGATCGACCGACTCACGATGTCGCGTGGTGCTAACTCGGCACGTTCGTCGTATTCGGGCATGAAGCGATGCCCTTCGTTGTCGATTAGCCAAGCCCCTTCGCCTCGCATTGCTTCGGTTATCAAACTACGGCTACTACCGGCGATGTAGAGAACGGTTGGATGGAACTGCATGAATTCCATGTCAGCTAGTTTGGCTCCGGCCCGATAGGCGATCGCATGCCCATCGCCGGTTGCGACTAACGGGTTGGTTGATTCACGATAGAGCTGCCCCGCACCGCCGGTTGCCAAAATTGTTTGTTTGGCCCAGACGAACGTCTTGCCATGATGCCGATTCCAAACTAGTGCGCCACAACAGTGCGATTCGTTTTCTTCGCTGCTAGGTCCCTTGTCAGTAAGCAGGTCGATAGTAAAAGTGTTTTCCCATATCTGTGCCTTCAAGGTTTCTCGCGTGTAGCGACGCATAGCGCGCATGATCTCTTTGCCTGTTGCATCTCCGAGGGCATGAGCAATGCGGTGGTGACTATGGCCTCCCTCACGGCCGAGTGCGAGTTCGCCATTCTCTTTCTCATCAAACTGAGCACCCAACTCAATCAATTCGCGGATTTGCTCGGGTGCCTCTCGAATCACCGATTCGACCACGCTTAATTCGCACAGATCAGCACCAGCCGTAAGCGTATCTTGAACGTGATTCTTAAATGCATCTTTTGGCGAAAGCACCCCGGCGATTCCACCTTGTGCGTAGGCGCTGTTGGATTCCTTGAGTTCATCTTTCGTAACAATCAAGACCGTTAGGCTTGGATCAATTTCAATTGCCGCGCGGAGGCCTGCAATTCCGCCGCCCACGATTAGGACATCGACAAAGTGATGCGGAATCCGTTTCGGCTGAAACGGTACAAGGTAACGTGGGTTCGCAAGATCGGCTGCGTTTGGCATAAATAAAATTAATATGAAGAGATTGATTCAAAGAAACGACTACACCAGTTAAGCAAAACACCAGTTAAGCAAAACCCAGTATAGCAAATCTCAACCTGGTATTGGGATCGAACCGGTAAATAGAAGAGCTTTTGGTGTCATTCATCTAACGGGATTCATCACGGCTAATACCACGGTTGTAGCGCTGTAGTCGTTCGCGAAGGGCAGGGGGGATCGTCGTTCGTCTCCCTTGCTGCAAGTCACGCAACGCGTCATCGTTTGCTTTGGGTGAACGATCAAGGCGTTGTTCTTCGGGGCTAAGTCCAAGGCTTCGGAGCGCGGCATCGAGTTCCGACTTGCCTTGCTCACGGTTCTCATCGGCTCGAAGTCTTCTCGCTTGCCAGCGATTGACGAAGCGTTGTAAATCTTTTTCGCTCCATCCGAGTTCATCAAGCAGCTCTTGATCAACTTGCTGCTTTTCCATCTGATCGCTTAGCTCATCGAGCACCAGTTCGGTTTGCTTGCGAGCATAGTCAAGGTTCGCTTCATCGCCACCCGGTTCGGCGTCGTCGGTCGTGCCGTCGGGGCGATCATAAGCAGCACTCCCGCTGCCGTGCGCGGTGCCTTGGGGATTCCCATCGCGAGGTTCGCTTTGATTGTCGGCTCGGTCAGACATGGCATTGTTGTCAGCGGAATCGTTGCTCTGTGAACCTAGTCCCTCGGTATTTTGATCTTTTGGATCTTGGCTGTTTTTTCTGTTAGAGGGCTGACTTCCTGGGCTATTTTCTTCGTTGCCGGAAGAGGTTTTGCCATTTGGGGATTGATTGTCGGTTGAGTTGCGTTGTTCGCCAGGGCGTCCCCCTTCGGCTGTTTCACTTGTTGCATTCTCGTTGGGCTGGCCCGTAGAATTTTCATCAGACGATTGTTGGTTGCCACTTCGGCCTGTTGATTCTCCTTCGCCCCGATCGCCCGCCTGGCCACTACCATCGTCGGCAGCTTGGTTTTGGCCACTGCTGCCGGTCCCTTGGCGTGGGCCATCATTGGGCTTTGAGTCTTGCCCCCGTTCGGCCGAGTTGGTTGACTTGCTCGATTGCGAGTCCGATTGCTTACCTGATTGATTACCGTCTTGAGATTCCTGCGGTGATGCTTGTGGATCGCGCTCTGGATCTTCGCCTGTTGTATCGCGCGGTTCCCCTTGTTTGGAATCGGCAGATTCCGAATCACTAGCCTGCGGATGCTCGGCATTCTCGCCTTGGCCTTCTTCGTTTGTTTGCTGCTGACGATTCGGATTGTCGGCGTTTGTTTCTT
>CAYGQU010000223.1:0-1180 GCA_964352045.1 uncultured Planctomycetaceae bacterium | reverse complement strand
AATCAGAACCCTCTCTCCCTTGTTCTTGGTTGGGATCACGCGGCACGTCGCGCTCGCTGCCGTTGCCTCGGCCCTGCTGGTTTGATTCGGGTTCCTGTGGTTCGTTGTTCAGACGTTCCGAAGGAGTTCCTTCACCCGATTCGGGGGAATTGTTTCGTTGGCCTTTGGAATTTTCGTCTCCTTCGCCCTGAATGCCCTCTTGGTTCTGCTCGCCTTCAGACGCATTGTCTTGCTCAGAGGGATCAGAATTGGCTTCGGTGTTTTCCCCTTCCGGATTGTTCGGTTGCGATTCTTTGTCCGGTTGATTTCCTTCTGGCTGGTTTTTCTCTTTATCTCCGGGTTGCCGCTGATTCGCTTGCCCTTCGTTAGATTGCCCATCGTTGGATGGATTATCTTTTGAAGGGGCAGCATCCGCTGGGGCTCCGTCCTCAGCAACGCCGTCTTCAGCACCGTCTTCATTAGCGCCGTCCTCAGGATTCTCTTCCCCTTGCTCAGACGGTTTTCCTGAATTATTGTCAGCAGCAATTAGGAGCTGCTGTTTTTCCGAACGATTGCGATTTGGGCTGGGCTCTCGGTTGTCGGCAGCTTCGACCCAGTAGTCGAGCATCTCGCCGCCGACTAATCCCAGTTTCCGCGGCGTTACCCAGTGGTTGGCTACGTACTTACCTTGGTGTCCCTTGTCACGACGTGCAGGCTTAAGAAGCCATTCGTTGAGTACTTGCTTGCCATCGACTTCTCCAACGAGCCAAACGCCGCTCAACGCGAAGTCGGGGTCACGCGCTTCGACCGCTATCTCGATCGAATCGTCGAGCCTGACTTTGCGAACCGCTTCTTCAGGAAAGATTAATCGTGCCTCGGGAGGTAAGTCGGCAAGGACGACTCGTTCGTAACGAGCCGGCTTTAGGTTCGTTTTCCCCTCGGTCGAGGTAAAGCGTAAGACGTAACTCGATGTTTCAGGAGCGAAGCCAAGCGTATCGCCGCGTCGCTTCATCAAGAAGGTGGCCATTGCACGCTGGCCATCCGTTTTCATCCGGACATCGGGCCTACCATCGGCATTAAAATCAATTTGTGCGGTCTCGATTGGCAAGTTCGCTTCGGTTGTTAAAGTGACACGGGTCCCTTCGATTGCACGCAAATCGCCCCCCCCCTCGACCGTTCGATTCACATATCCCGTGTATTC
>CAYGQU010000222.1:0-5651 GCA_964352045.1 uncultured Planctomycetaceae bacterium | reverse complement strand
GATTTACGAAGCCGACTTGAAGATAAGCATGTTATACCGACTGACTTGTCGATCATCGATTTCAATTTCTCGCGTGAATTCAACGAAGCGATTGAACAAAAGCAAGTTGCTCAACAAGCAGCATTGCGTGCCCAGAATGAACTCGATCGAATTAAGATCGAAGCCCAACAAGCACAAGCCAAGGCCGAGGGTTTGGCCCTAGCCGAGCTCGCCAGAGCTCGTGCCGAAGCCGAAGCACAGCAAATGCTGCGTGAAACAATCAGTCCCGAGTTGCTACAGCTTCGTGCAATCGAGCGTTGGGACGGCATTTTGCCCGTTTATATGGGTGGAGGAGCAGGTGGTATGCCAGAGTTGTTGCTAACCAAGCCCGCGGTGAATTAATCGACTTATTAATATCGCTCGTGCTCGAAAGTTGCTGTTATCCTGACGGTTGTGGCGTAACTTATGCCGACTCATCGGCAAACTGACCAGCAAGCGAAAGCCAATCGACGACTCGATCGGGGAGAGCTTGCCAACTGACTGAGCACAAGAGGGGAGGGCCAAGCCGTCGGGCTAACTCGTCGGCATTTGACGAACAACTTTCGTCTCCTTTAGCCGATACGTCATTCAGTACCACGCCGGCAACTTTTAGTTCATGGCCGTTCGATGGATCAATCATAACGGTAGCTGTGATGGCGGTTTGCAACGTATCGTTCATGACGCCGAGTCGATTCGCTGCGACGATAAGGAGGGGTACCCCTAGATCGAGTGCCAAGTCGGCATTGTAATCGTCATCCGACAGAGGCGACATGAGTCCCCCCGCCCCTTCGATCAATAAGACATCGCACAATTCACGCCAAGCTTCGACGCCTGTGCGTAATTTTTTAGAATCGACTCGTTTCCCTTCCTCACGTGCTGCAAGAGGGGGTGCAATCGGAGCCATAAACCGCTGAGGGCAGACAAGATCGAGTGATCCTGGTTTTCCGGCGGCTTCCCAGAGCATTACCGCATCTTCGGAAATGATTTGTCCTCCCTCGGTCAGGCATCCACTTGCTACCGGTTTGTAGACTCCAACCCGTACGCCAGCTTCCACGAGTTGCTTCGCAATTAGCGCACCGACATAAGTTTTGCCAACCTCGGTTCCTGTTCCGGTGATAAAAAGTCCGAGCATTGAGAAGAGGGCGAAAGGTTAGGGCGAGTGACGAAGGTAGAATAGAGGTAATTCGAGAAAGCAGGGAGAGGGGGGCGTATTAAACGCCTAAGAACTCTTCGGCTGCATCCCGAACCGTTAGGCGATCTACTTTTTCGTTGGACCAAGCTTCGAGCGCCAAGGCGGTTTCAGCAACCAAGATGGGTAAGCCATCGATGGTATGCAAGCCTTGTTTCTGGGCAGCCAATAGCAGGGGCGAGCGACTCGAACCAATTCCCAGGTCGATCATTAGTTGACCTGCAACCAATTCGGGCGTAAGCAATTGAGCAACTCGCTGGTTATCTCCTTTTGGCCATGTGGCGGTTGAGATAATCCAATCCGCTTCTTCAGGCATTTCGATCCACGATGGATCCCAATTCATTGTTTCTATTTTTATGGGTGCCATTACAGTTGTTTCAATTGCATCGGCTGCAGGAACCAATTCTTCGAGGCGGGTACGAATTTTGAGAACCAATGCAGCCGCCCGTTCGGCATGGATGTCGGCGATTGACAGCGATGCAATCCCTTGCTCGATCAGCACATCGGCAACCGAAGGGCGAGCGCCATTAGCCCCAAGCAGCACGACTCGTTTGCCGGCAGGATCGCCCTTGTCGCCCAATTCGGTTTGTAACGCTTCAACCAATGCGGGCCCTGTTGCATCGTCTCCTTGAAGTGTATCGCCATGTCGGGTCAGGTGGGTAAGCCGACCTGTCCGCGCGGCTCGCTCTGTTTGACTTGGGGCGGCAGCGCCTTGGTCACGAAAGTTGCCATGCAGCAGAACCCCTCGCATGCCCAGTACATCGACGCCGGTTAATGCCTCAGCCAATCGCTCTTTGTCGATCTCGAACGACATATAACGCCAATCCAGGCCCAACGACTGAATCGCCCGATCGATCATAAAGTGCGATGGATCACCCGTTATGGTTTGACTGATCGAACAGCATTTTACGCGAAGCGGGGAATCGGACACGGTTTCAAAAGCGGTTAAGGGCGTTATCAGTTATTCCGGGAATTTCTATTCTCGCTTGGGAAGGTAGATTACGCTAGTCCGTTTTGCCGAGGAAGAAAAATCGGCTGATATCGTGTTAGTGAAGACAACAGCCGATTGATCAAAAACACATAGCAACGAACCGTTCTGGAAGGATCATGATGAGTAATAACACGCGAAAATCTTCTTCAATCGGTGTAGTTCGCGTCCTATTATTTTTCATGCCAAGGTGCGTGCAAGCTACTTCAAATCTACCGACCAATACGCTGCATCGACAAACGTCTTCCAGCTGGCGTACTTGGGGTTGCCGAGTTTGATTGCCATCATCGGGCTGCGACGCGGTCGAACCGGTTCTTTGAAAAGCTTCATGCCTGCCTGTTCGGGCGTGCGGCCCCCTTTTCGGACATTGCACTTCACGCAAGCGCAAACGACATTCTCCCAAGTGGTTTTACCACCGCTGCAGCTGGGGATCACATGGTCGATACTCAGCTCGCTCATTGCGAACGACTTGCCACAATATTGACACTTATTGCCGTCGCGGGCAAATAGGTTTCGTCGATTCAGACGGACGCGCTGACGAGGAATACGATCGTAATGCAAGAGCCTAAGGACCCGTGGCGCGCGAATTTGGAAATTCACGCTGCGCACCCAATCGGCATGCGGATCGTTTCCCTCGTTGAATTCGGCTTCGAGTTCGCTAATGTCACGCCATGAATCGAAATCATAGTTGCCATACTGGCCATCTTCGATATGGATGACCTCGGCCAATTCGCGTAGTAGGAGCCCAAACGCACGTTTCACGTCAACGACATGAATCGCCATGTACTGTCGATTAAGGATTAAGACGCTTGCACTGAGTGCGGCGCCGCTTGCCATCGTCATGCCGAGTTCGCTCCTGTTGGTTAGATCGTTTCAACTGCAACTCATCTAGGAGATTCTTGCAATTGGCGCAAGCCGAAGATCACAAAAAGCTCTTGCCGATTCTTTCAAGTCATTTACTAGTAAGAAATCGATTCGAGGCGCGACAATTGTCGCTTGTCTGAATGCTTATTTGCCGCATGATCTTTTTCGAGATCATTCTGGTTGCGATGTTAAGCACTGCTTAGACAAACAATTGAGCAATTGAGTTCACGGTCGCAAGGACACCGGTGCTCTCAAATGACAGGTCCGAAGACCGAGGATCGCTTTACGGATATTTGTACGGTACGTTTAATGGGGTTCTCGTTCATTTACTCTCCCTGCAAACGGGGGACCCAACGAACGATTGAAATTCAGCTCCTGCAATTTGGTGACGCTTAGTCTTATCTATTATGATTTGATAACGATTCACAATAAACTGCCAACATCTGCCAAATGCAAAATTCGACAGACCATGGTTATCCATAGGTCTAAAATGACAATTAAAATGTGAATTGTTTATTATATGATTATTTTAGTCATAGATTCTCAGCCAAACCAGCCTGGTATTGGCTAGTTCGGGGCTCTTAATCAATTCTTAAGCAAAAATGCCAGCAAAATATTTTTGCCACATTTACGCCAGAGCCAGTTCTCGACTTGCTACTTAGGAACGGTTGTTATTAGGATAGAAATCGGAACATGAGAGGAAAATGAGAAAGCTACTAACCTGTTTTGTATTGGAATAGCGGAAAAAGATAGGGTAGCTACTTTAGTTTAGACATTTAGGTCGAACACCATGAGTTCTCAACGGAGCTTTTATGATCCACTTTACATGTGATGCTTGTCAGCGATTAATCGACGCAGAGAAGGAAGCACGGTACGTTGTTCGCCTCGAAGTCTACGAAGCACTCGGCGACACGACAGCAAGCACTTATGACGAAGCTGACCATCTGCAAGAAATTGAAGATATAATCGAACGAATTGATGACCTAAGCGACGATCAACTCGACGACGATCTGTACAAGCAAGTACGATACGATCTCTGTCCCCAATGTCGAAAACGATTCATGCAAAACCCACTCGGGAAAGTAAACCCGGCACGATTTGGATTTAGCAATAACTAGCGGTTTTGGTACTAGAGAAATCTCTGGCGAGAAAAATTGAGTGGCAGGAAAATCTAGCAAGAACGATCCTGCTACCAATAAAAACACAACCGCAAAGTTGGTTGCACAACGAGCTTCGCGCACAACTCCGACAACAGAATCTTGCGGATCAGATTCTTCACCGTTCGGATCCTCTTCTCACGCATCATCTCCTAAGGAGGATCAGAGGGAGCTACGCAGTGGCTTTTCAATGAAACAGCTTTCGGAGCTTTGTTATCGCCTAGCAACCTCGCTCGAAGCAGGAATCGACGTGCGACGTGTTTGGCGAAGCGAAGCGGAACGTGCTACGGGTCGGAGCCAACCGGTTTTTACCGCCATCGCCAATAGCATCGAGGTAGGGGAAACTCTAACCGCGGCCATTACTCCCTGGAAAGGCTTCTTTCCAAGGCTCTTTGTGGCAATGATCAGCGTAGGCGAAGCGACAGGAACGCTGGGCGAAGTCCTCCGTCGCTTGTCGCAACATTATGAGCATCGCGCGAAGGTTGCACGAAACTTCCGATCACAAATCGCATGGCCTTTGTTGCAGCTCTTCGCCGCTCTAACGGTCGTCGGCTTAATGATCCTCATCGGAGGCGTGATCGAAACCGCACCTGGCAAACCGCTCGATCTGTTAGGATTTGGTCTAACAGGCACTACAGGGCTAATCACCTACATTAGCCTGCTCGGAGTCCTGATCATTGGCTTCTTTCTTTTGAATGGCTACATGGATCGCCGTCCCAGGGTGCGCGATGTTTGGATCGAATTTTGGTCCAAGCAGCCGGTTGTAGGTCCCTGTCTGAAGAAAATCGCCCTTTCACGTATTGCCTGGGCGCTGCATTTAACCTTGAACGTCGAAATGGATTTGCGTAGGCTGGCGCCCCTCGTGCTCGGCATCTCGGGCAATCGCTATTTTGCCAAGTATGGCCCTCAAGTTACCGATGACATTACGCAGGGACTCCCTCTAAGCGTTGCTTTTACCAATACCAATATTTTCCCTCGCGATTTTCTCGATGCTCTACACGTTGCCGAAGAAAGTGGCCAAATCGTCGAATCCATGGCCCGTCTCTCGCGTCAGTACGAAGAAGAAGCCGAGTCGGCGATGTCGACTCTCACTGCCGTCCTGGCAGGCGTGATCTGGGCAGGTGTAGCGATGATGATCGTGATTCTAATTTTCCGCATCTTCAATTTTTATACGAAAACCATCTACGATGCGCTCGATGGTTTTTAACAATCTTTAATGAGTTCTTCTAGCGGTGGAACTGCCCGACGACGTAGCGTCGCACCTCCACTCAAGTTGGCTACCGAGGCAAAACCATGCTGCTTGAGAATCCGCGTGGCAAGATGCCCTCGCACCCCAATGGCACAAGAAACCACCGTCGGTTTGTTGGGATCGAGTTCATCGAGACGATCTCGTAGTTCGTCAATAGGAATCAACGCCAATCGCTCAACCCCAGTG
>CAYGQU010000221.1:0-5684 GCA_964352045.1 uncultured Planctomycetaceae bacterium | reverse complement strand
GTCGTCCTCAGGTAAGTCGGCCTACTCCTTCGATGAACCGTAGTCCTTCGATTAATCGAGCCCCAACTTCTCGCCCGGGCGCTGGGAATTTGCCAAGTAATCTATCGAGACCCAACAATCTATCGAAGCCAAATCTATCAAAACCTGGTAACCTCTCTCGCCCTACTGCGGGCGGAAATGCCACAACTCGGCCCAACTTCAATCGGCCCAATGTCACACTACCCAGCACGGGTGGGACCCTCCCAGGTGGAACCCGCCCAGGAGCGAATCGCCCAGACAATGCTTATCTAGGAAATAAGGGCCCGGGAAATGCTAGGCCAGGCGCAGGAGCTAACCGTCCCAATTTGTCGGGCAGACCTTCACCTGGTGATCTTGGTGCCTTTCTTGACTTGCCAGGAGGCCCTGCCAGCCGACCTAGCACTTTGCCGAGTAAGATTCCTGGTAACCTGAATCGTCCCAGTACGGGTAGTCGTCCCAGCCTAGGTGGTCGGCCTACCACGCTTCCTGGCAAACTGCCGGAGGGTAGCAATCGACCCAACCTTGGAAGCAAACCCGATTTTAGTAACCGACCCAATCTGAGTGAGCGACCTAATGTTGGCACTCGCCCCAACCTTGATAAACGACCCAACATTGGGAACAACTCGAATATCAATCTTGGCAATCAGGTGAACATCAATCGCGATCAAAACATTAACTCAATTCGCAATCATTGGAGCAACGTCAACAATCGCCCGTTCAACCAAGGTTGGTATGGCCGCTATCCTTCGACCCTGCCTGGTTGGGGTTGGCATGGTGGTTGGGGACGTTATCCGGGCAATTGGTACTGGCGCCACAGTAATTGGGTCGCTTATGGGACTTGGTTCGCATGGTCTTGGAATGAACCCATTGTCTACAGCTATGGCACGAACGTCGTCTACCGCGACAATTATGTATACGTTAACGATCAGCAGGTTGCCACTTGCGACGAATACTATCAACAAGCAACGACCCTTGCAGAGAGCATTCCAAAAGAAGTGCCCCAAGAAGAAATCGAATGGATGCCTCTCGGTGTCTTCGCCATTGCCGAAGAGGGGGGCGTTGATAACGGCATGCTGATTCAACTGGCAGTCAGCAAAGAGGGATTCATTGCAGGTACTTACTATAACGACGCCACCGACTCTGGCCGACCACTAGAAGGCCAAGTCGATAAAGATACCCAACGCGCGGCATGGAAGTTCTCCGACGGGAAAAACCCTGAAATTGTCATGGAAACCACGGTCTATAATCTTACACAAGAAGAGTCCACTGCCCTTGTGCATTACGGAGCGGACAAGACAGAGACGTGGCTTCTCGTGCGACTTCCTGAGTCCGATTCGGAAGACAATCCAGCGAAGTAAAGCATCGCGTTTGCCTACTTGCCGAAATTCTTAGGGCCAAAATATCTTGCCAACAAATGTGATTGGCGTCTATTAGTGTTCCAAAAACAAGAATTAAAGGGAACACTAATTCACGCTAATGTCTTTATGCCCTAGCGCGATATAGGCCATGCATCATCGTGCCAGGTAGGCATATTATAGCTTCATGACAGCGCGGACGCCGGCGACTACAGCGGTGTCGATGTTCTCTCGCGAAGGGACAAGAATCTGCAAATCGGGCGTGATGTTCAACCAACTTGTCGCTTGGTAGTTATAAAACAACTCCACGCCATGCCCATCTACAATGGGGCCTAGCAAGGCGTTCAGTGCGAGCCCAATTTCATCACTCGAACCTGCCATGAACCAACCGACACCAAACGTATCGGCCGAACGGCAGCGGTTCGGATTGTTGCCCCCGAAGCCAAAGCTAAGAAACCAGGAAAGCGGATTTGTGCTATCGTCTGCCACACCAGCACGACCAAATACCCCCCACCCTTGTTTAGGGTTGCAGGTATCCACATAAAGGTATTGATCAAAATTGTAATATGCTGACCACGAGCCACTTACTTGGTTGATAGGCACGTTCGGCAAGACAAACCTTGGGTCTTGGCCAAGCTCGGCAAAGTCGCGACTGTTCCAGGTGGCGGCAATCAATTGGTGTCCCGGCAGGCCACGGAATTCGACAGGCACCCGCAGTTCGGCCGCCATGGCGATCCCTTCTGCAAAAAGCTCGTCAAAGCCTGCTGTTGTGGTCGTATCGGTTGCATTCAAAAGCGTGTAGGTAAACAGAGGTTCGCCCGACTCGTCAAGGAAGGTATAACCACCTCCCAGTGTCGAATATGGAATCGTTCTTAGTGCGATAGGATTCGATACAAAACCAAGGTTTGAGAATTGCTTTTTACCACGACCATGGGCAAACGCGTTGAGATCTCCATCAAGCGTATCGAGCTTACCAAAGAAGATAGCCGAACGCTCTGAGAGCATCTGGGTGAAGAGGAAATTCGTAAGGTACAACTCTTCGCTGTTAGCAACAGGTAGATCAGCAAGAATAGCAGCGGGAATAAAGGATCCTGTATTGCTATTGATCGACTCACCGAATCGGTGCTCAGCTCTAAGTTTAAGAAAAAGTCCCTCGTTAAAGCCAAATTTTCCAAGTTGTACATTGGCAACATAGTCTCCATGACCGGCGAAACCAAATTCTTGTTCAACACCGCCTGAAGTTACTCCCTGATAGAAAGTGACTGCAGCTAGATCAAACGTTATGCCACGCTCAGCAAGGTAGTCACGATTGCCGTTCCAGTCTGCCAGTAAAGGTTCTTGTGCCATCCCGCATGTGACGAATAGCGTTAGCAACACAAGAACACTACCTAATAACCGCTCTAGCATTGTTCTCTATTCCCGTAGTCGATCTGACGATTTCACCCAAGTTTTTATTCGACTTTTCATGAATCGACGATCCAATTCTCAAAGGGTTATCCGAAAAGTCCCACAGATTTTCTCCTTTAAATCGAATAGCAGAGAAAAATTACTAGAGAAACATTGTTTCGGTAACACAAAACTGTTGTACTGAGAGTAAAAACAGATAAGCTGCTAGCAACGCTGTCGCCCTTTAGCGCGATGCCAGGCTTCTCATGCATAACAAGGAATAGAACGATGTTACGCTTTTACATTCTTAACTTAATGGCACTGTTAGCGATCGTTTCAACATCAGTTGATGCTGCGGAGCAACCCAATGTTCTTTGCATTTGGGGTGATGACATTGGGACCTGGAACATAAGTCATAACAATCGTGGAATGATGGGGTATAAAACACCCAACATTGACCGGATTGCTAAAGAAGGGATTGCCTTTACGGACTACTACGCCCAGCAGTCGTGTACCGCTGGCCGTGCTGCCTTCATCGGGGGAACAGTCCCCGTGCGAACTGGTATGACCAAGGTCGGAATGCCGGGTGCAGCCGAAGGATGGCAAGAATCGGATGTCACCATGGCAGCGGTATTTAAATCGCTAGGCTATGCTACGGGGCAATTCGGTAAGAACCACCAAGGTGACCTCGACAAGCATCTTCCTACCAACCATGGATTCGACGAGTTCTTTGGCAACCTCTATCACTTGAATGCTGAAGAAGAACCTGAGCATGAAGATTATCCCAAAGATATGGTCTTGGAGAACGGCAAAACATTCCGTGAACAGTTCGGACCTCGCGGCGTAATAAAGTCCTATGCTATGCCTGATGGGACGCAGAAGATCGAAGACACCGGACCTCTAACCAAGAAACGTATGGAGAGGGTTGACGAAGAAACTCTTGCTGCTGCAAAAGACTTTATCAAACGTCAGCACACTGCTGGCAAACCTTTCTTCTGCTGGTGGAATGGCACCCGGATGCATTTCCGCACACATGTGAAGGAAGAACATCGTGGTCTCTCGGGCCAAGATGAATATGGCGACGGAATGGTCGAGCATGACATGCATGTGGGCGAGCTATTACAACTTATTGACGAATTGGGTATTGCTGACAATACCATCGTGCAATACTCGACCGACAACGGTCCTCATTACAACACATGGCCCGATGCTGGCACGACCCCATTTCGTGGCGAAAAGAACTCGAACTGGGAAGGCGCCTATCGCGTGCCAACGTTTATCCGTTGGCCAGGTAAATTCCCTGCTGGCGTAACGCTTAACGGCGTCGTATCACACGAAGACTGGTTGCCAACCTTTGCTGCCGCCGCAGGCGCGCCCGACGTTAAAGAGAAGCTGCTTAAAAGCTATAAAGCCATTGGCCGCGACTATCGTCAACACCTGGATGGTTACAACCAGCTTGACTACTTGATGGGAAAGACCGACGAATCAGCTCGTAAGGAGTTTTGGTATATCAACGACGATGGCCAAATCGTAGCGATTCGTTACAAACCTTGGAAAGCTGTCTTCCTAGCTAACCGAGGTATCCAACTTGGTGTATGGCAAGAGCCATTCATCCCGCTTCGCATTCCTTACTTGTTCAATCTGCGACGCGACCCCTTCGAAAAGGCTCAAGAGAATTCTAATACCTACTGGGATTGGTATATCAACCGCATCTATGTACTCGTACCGATGCAAGACCTTGCTGGCAAATTCTTGCAAACCTTTGTCGAGTACCCACCAAGTCAGAAGCCAGGTTCCTTTAATCTTGAGAAGATAATTAAGCAGATGGAAGAAGCCAACGGTGGGAAGTAGTGCTTAAAGGGAGCAAGCGTTCTCAGACGGATCGAACCAAACGGTAGTTGTTCACATTCCAGAAAGTCATCCATGAAAGCCGTCAGCTTAACGCTGTTCGTGCTGTTTGTAAGCTTGCAATTAGCACATGCCGATCCCCTCCCTTCATGGAATGAAGGGAGGGCGAAGTTGGCAATCATCGACTTTGTCGGGCGGGTAACAACACCTGGACAAGACTTTGTTCCCGTCGCCCAACGCATTGCGGTATTTGACAACGATGGAACGCTTTGGCCAGAGAATCCACTCCCTTTTCAGCTTCTCTTTGCGTTGGACGAACTCAAGCGAATGTCGCCTGAGCATCCTGAATGGGCTGACAACCCAGTGATTGCAGCGGCGCTTTCGGGCGATATGAAGACGATCAAAGAGGGGGGCAAGAACGCGCTGATCGAACTCTTTTCGGCGACACATTCGGGGATGGTCCCCGAGGATTTTGACCAGCGCGTTCGTGACTGGAACGAGAAGATGCGTCATCCACGCTTTATGGATTATCGCTATACCGAGCTTGGTTATAAGCCGATGATCGAATTGCTCGAGTACCTGCGTGCCAATGGCTTTAAGACCTACATCGTCTCGGGTGGCGGAGTTGATTTCATGCGAGTTTGGGCCGAAGCCGCCTATGGTATTCCACCCGAGCAAGTGATCGGAACGATCGGCCCCGCTTCGTTCCGAATGCATGAGGGAAAGCCCTTGCTAACGAAAGACCCAGGTCTCGCTTTCTTCGATGACAAAGAAGCAAAGCCGGTTGCCATTCATCGTCAAATCGGGCGCCGCCCAATCGCTTGCTTCGGCAACTCCGATGGTGATCTTCAAATGCTACAGTGGAGCACGATCGATCATGAGCCCAGCTTTGGCCTCATCGTTCATCATACCGATGCGGATCGCGAATACGCTTATGACGCTGCCCCAAAGAGTAGAGGAAAATTGGTAGAAGCCTTGTCGGAAGCCGAGAAGCGAGGCTGGACCGTTGTTGATATGAAACGCGATTGGAATACTGTCTTTGAAGACCGTGAATCGCGTTAATGCAAAGCTAATTTT
>CAYGQU010000220.1:0-5686 GCA_964352045.1 uncultured Planctomycetaceae bacterium | reverse complement strand
TGATTGAGATCAACGTCGAACGCAAAGCACAAGCGATGATGATTCCGGGCCTTGGCGGACCAGGAGGCGGCGATATGGATTTCGACATGCAAGGCATGCTCGAAAAAATGCTGCCCAAGCAAGTCTCTCGGCGCGAAGTTTCCGTTGCTGATGCGAGAAAAATCTTCTTCGAGCAAGAATGCGAAAAACTAATCGACGAAGAGAAAGTCAACACCGAAGCAGTAACTCTTGCCGAAGAGTCGGGCGTTATTTTCCTCGACGAAGTCGATAAAGTGGTTGCTACCGAAGGTGGCAAAGGAAACGATGTTTCACGTCAAGGGGTTCAGCGCGACTTGCTTCCGCTGGTCGAAGGGACGACGGTACAAACACGCTATGGGTATGTAAAAACAGATCACATCTTGTTTATCGCAGCAGGTGCGTTTCATAAGGTGAGCCCATCGGATCTTATGCCCGAACTGCAAGGCCGATTTCCTATTCGCGTTGAACTCAAGGATTTGACGAAAGAAGACTTTGTCAGAATCCTTACGGAACCACGAGGAGCACTCACCAAGCAATACACGGCCCTGATGGATACCGAAGGCGTGAAGATAAATTTCGCAGATGATGCGGTCGATTCGCTAGCCGAATACGCTTTTGAAGTGAATCAATCGACCCAGAACATCGGTGCTCGTCGGCTCTACACCATACTCGAACACTTGCTCGAAGAGCTCTCTTTCGAGGCGCCTGAAATGTCTGGCGCGGTTGTACCGATTAATTCTGGCTATGTAAAACAACGACTTGAAGAAGTTACCAAGAATGAAGACCTAAGTCGGTATATTCTATAGTTTCCACCTGTTTGTTGCTGTTTTCTGAACATTGAAGTAAGTGGCACAAAAAAAGAAAACCCTTATGCAATTGAATCTTATCCCGATCCCCCGCAGTTAGGCGAAAAGAATCGTGAACTACGCCGACCCTAGTTCGATACGTGCTGATAACGACCCAAAGTTCTATACCCGTTTCAAATGGGTTGGTCTTGGCATGCTTGGTTTCATGGTTTATTGCCTCTACGATGCGACGATCAACTATCCGCTTCAACAAGAAAAGTGGGTCGCACTCGAACAACTAAAAGAGAGCGAAATCGAGAAAGGTCTTACCGAAGCCGAGCTAGAAGAAGCTTTGCCCGAGGCATGGAATTCACTGGCCATTGAAAGGGGTTGGGATCCAACCAAAAAATTCAAGGAACGAACATCCGACATCTACAGCAACTATGGCATGGCAGTCTTTGCTGGCTTAATTGGTGTGTGGATGCTCTACACGGTTTGGAGTTCTAATGGTCGGTGGATCGAAGTTAACGACAAAGGACTCAACTCAAGCTCAGGCGATTCAATCACCTTTGAAGAAGCAACTTATCTTGAAAAGAAGCAATGGGATGACAAAGGAATTGCTTGGCTTCACTTTGAACGCGATGGCAAGTCGGGTCGTTTTCTGATCGACAACTTCAAGTACATGCGAGAAGAAACCAACGCAATTCTCCGCCGAGTTGAAGAGGCAATTGGCGTTGATAAGATTCAGGGTGGATCGCCCGAAACGGACAAAGTGATCGAACCAACGGACTGATCTTGCCTTCTTTTTTCGATCAGCCAGATTGATCAGCCAATGACTGATCAGCCAATGACTGGCCGGGCAATGACTAGTCTGGCAATAATAGGTCGAGTCCCTCGATCGTGATGAGACGAGCTTCTCCATCGAGTACTTCAATCGTTATCCCAATCGTAGTTGCCGGTAAGCAGCTTGTGACTTGATCCCCCCATTCGACAAGCGTTACCCCTGCCCCTGCGGGGGTCATTCCGTCAAAATACTCTTCGGGTCCTAGTTCCAGGAATTCGTCTTCGTCCTTCAAGCGGTAAGCGTCGAAGTGATAGATAGGCATCCGCCCAGTGATATATTCATTTACCAAGACAAAGGTGGGACTGGTTACTTCTTCAGTTGCACCAAGGCCTTCGGCAAGCGATTGAACTAATCGGGTCTTGCCAGCACCAAGAGTGCCAACAAGCGAAACAACCGCACCCGGAGTTAGCACTTGGGCAAGTTGATGACCAAGTCGAACGGTCGCAGCTTCGTCGGCAATTTTTATTTGTTGAGTCATTCGGCTCATTGGCTCTTGGTTCATCGGTGCTCGTAACCCATGCGTTCTAAAGGAATCAGCTTTCCGGTTGGTTCTCGGAGTTGTAAAACCTGCTCTGATGTAATCACTCCGACCTGAATCAATTGCAATCCCGTGGTTAAAGATAGCTGATTCGCTTCGGTTGGCTCCATGGTGAAGAGTAGCTCAAAATCTTCTCCATCAGCAAGGGCGTGTTGCCAGGGTGCTTTACCTGTTTGCTTGGCAATGGTTTTCGCGGCCTCGGAAACAGGAATCGCTTCGCGATCAACCATAGCACCCACGCCGCTTGCTTCGCACAAGCGACCTAGGTCCATAGCTAAGCCATCGGTCAAATCCATGGCAGCATGAATTTTTCCGCTATTAGCCAACCGCAGGGCTTCATCAACGCGGGGTGTGAAATCAAGATGCTTACCCAAGATGCTGCCGCCGAGTTCGCCGGTGACCAGAATAGCATCGCCTGGCATGGCCCCCTCGCGTCGCAATACGCCCGCTTCGGTAGGATACCCAAAAGCGGTTACGGCAATCGTTAGAGGTCCTTCTGAAAGATTGGTATCCCCCCCAACGATTGGGCAGGCATACTTCTCGGCCAAAGGCAGCATTCCTTCGAGCAACTCCTTGGCCAGCGACTTCGTATCGCAATGAATCTTAGTTGAACGAGGCAAAACGAGTGCTACGACTGCTCCCGCGGGCTTGGCGCCCATGGCAGCTAAGTCGCTTAAGTTGACCGCGAGTGACTTGTACCCAATCCTTAGCGGCTCATGCTCAGACAGCAAAAAATGGACTCCATCAACCAAAACATCGGTCGTAACGACTAACTCAGGCGACTTCCAATCAAGCACGGCCGCATCATCACCGACGCCTAACTTTAAGTAGGGCGAAGCGGGCAATCGCTCTTTTAGCCAAGCTACAAAATCGAGTTCCATAAAAAACCGCGGGCACAATTCCGTGAAGACCTTCTACTACCGACAGAAGTCCTTAGGTTAGCAGCCCAAGAGACAGCCGGCTATTCGGCCAGTGATTTTTTTGTGCAAGTCGGAACTTAAAGTGAGGGGTTTCTGCAAGACAAGCTAAACGCCTTAGCGACGTTTTTTCGTGTCTTCAACATTGGCAACCTTCATCTCACCATAAAGAGTTTCATCACCACGTAGCACATAGAATTTCACGGCATCCATACTCGCGAGCGACTTGGCTTTGTAGTTAACGATGTAGTCGATATCCTCTTCCGAAGCGGTTTCCCAACGATGCATACCGACAAGGATATCGCCTGAACGAATGCCTTTTTCCGCGGCAGGGCCACCCGGTCGAACATCGACTACCCGCATACCGCCACGGTAACGTGTATCGCGTTGATCAAAAGTTTTCGTTGGTTCGGTCTCTAACGAGAGCCCTAAGATTTTCCAGGTGCGTGACTCAAAAACAGCAGGCTTCTTTTTTGTCGATGAGGGAGTACTTCCACTCCTTGCGACCGATAGGTGCATCGCAAGTCGTTCTTCTCCTCGGCGTACCGTCATGTCAAGTTGCTCGCCCAACCGGCGTCCTAGCAAAGCACGCTCAACGTCGAGGGCACGATCGACTTTGACATCACCTAATTGCTCAACGACATCGCCCGGCTTGAGACCGCATTGAGCCGCAGGACTGCCGTTGATAACCGACCGAATAACGAGTTCATCGTCATTTGTGGTCGCTGCTTGAATACCATGCCATTTTCTTTCGAGCCGCTCAACGCTCATCAACCGAGCTGCAACTTGCATGGCGCTGTTTACCGGAATCGCAAAACCTATCCCTTGGGCACCGGCACGCACGGCTACGTTGACGCCGATCATGTCGCCTTCGATATTCAGCAGAGGTCCGCCTGAATTACCAGGATTTATGCTTGCGTCGGTCTGAATCAAATCGTCATAAGCCTGTGTGTCGCTGACTTGTACGTCTCGATGCAAGGCCGAAATAATGCCTCGCGTTACCGTGTGTTCGTACCCATAGGCATTCCCCATCGCGATCACGGGTTCACCCGTCATCAAATCTTTGGACGTACCGATATGAATGGTAGGTAGCAAGCGGCCAACGCTGACTTTAATCACTGCCAAGTCGGTCCTACGGTCGTGAGCAATCAACCGTGCTATATCAATCGAACCATCTGCAAGTGTTACACGAATTTGGCGAACACCATCCACCACATGGTGATTGGTTAGAATGTAACCTCGCGGGTCGATTACGACGCCCGTCCCCATGCCATTTACTTGCCTCGTTGCACCAGCAACACCCGACTCATCAGCAACAATTTTTTGACCTTGGATGTTGACTACCGATGGCCGTGCTCCTTGCACAGCACGCACGATCGGTGTCCTGCGTATCTCAGAGACTTCGGCCCCAATGGAATTAGCTGCTAGGATCATTCCCAAAAGGAACGGGCCAAGCCAGCATATCGAAATTAAAATTCGACTTAGGTACGAAGAGTCCTGACTTGTTACCAAGTCGCGGTGTAATGATGTGGCGTGCGGCATCGGCGGGACGGTGGCAAGCGGAGGCGAGCTATCGGCGTTATCTGTCGGTTGCCACGCGGTGTGGTTTTGACGATGGTGCCGGCCGAACAGGTTGGTCGGCTGATTCAGGGATCGGACTGCCCGCATATCCGGCTCCAACCGCAGAATCGGTTGTCGTTAGAGTCAACCTATTTTAACGAACCATTTCTTGATCCCATGAATTCGGGGCAAAGACTGGCTTTACCGGCACCGGAAAAAACCTCCCTGGAGGACCAGGCCCGTTCGGTATTGCCGGAGGGCGCGAAACGCGAATTACCTTGGGTTTCTGCATTTCGGGTGGAGCATCCCAATCGTTGGCCCAAACTTGCTCAGGCTCGTTCGCTCCATAGGCATAGCCATCTTGCTGATAGCATTCATCTCCACCGCAATTGCTGTCATTTGCTGCATCGCAAGCACTCATTTCGCCACAACTGCCGTGCTGACCACAAGCGCACATTGACGCTGGCATAGCATCAGCCGGTATAACCGGCGGACCGTTCAACGGCCACTCGCGCTTCAGGAATTGCGATAAATCTTCTGTTACTGAGGCAGGCTCCCCCGGCTGTGTCGGCGCAACAGCACAGCCGATTGATAGCACCACCGAAGGCAGAACGACGTAGAAAATTTTTTTCATGGTCCCAAGTTCAATAGCAACCGAGCGACGACCGCGCACCAAATGCGCAGCACTTTCTAATAAGGGGTATCGGTTGTAAGAGTCGCTCCAGCCAGAATAATCGGCAAATTTTGCCTATTCTTCCAAAGCAACCACACTGGCTTCGTATTGTTCATCGGCAAGAGTTCTAGAAGTGAAAAGCATATCAATAGGAAATGAATCGAGGCACAAGCTAGACTCACGATCAAAGAAAACGGTTCTTAGCAAGCAATTGGTCACAACATTTTTGTTAAAGACTAATAGCTGCGCTACCCACCCTACTGCTTAAACAATAGAACTTAAACCTAAGCAATGAAACAACTTATCGTCGAAACAATCATTCACATATCAAATCACAATATGGGGATGCAG
>CAYGQU010000219.1:0-5747 GCA_964352045.1 uncultured Planctomycetaceae bacterium | reverse complement strand
GTATTGCCGATGCCGTTAGTGGGGCAACGGACAGCCACCAATTTGCCATCGATCCCTACCTCCAATCAGGCCGTGATAACAAATTTGTAATTTGCGTAGAAGTCAACGCAGCAAACGACCCGAATCTTGCGTGGAAAGACCCCCAAATTGGACAGCCCTCACTGCTCTATACGGCCCTCATTCAAGTCGATGATTTAGAACGCTATTCTCTCTTGGAATTAACAGGGCATGGCGGTGGAGCCGAAAATAATGGCAATGTTCAATACGACTTAGACAAGCTCACCTCGGCTAAAAAACTCATCGATTTGCTCCTTGTTAAACTAGAAGAAATTCCTCAAAACCAGGTCTCGAAAGGCAAGGCATCTTAAAACTTATACAATACCTCTTGCTGCAGATGGTTCTACTTCTACTAATTATACAATGGTCTCTGGCCTTACCCGCGTGACCAATAACTATCTCACCTAAGAAAGTGTATCAAAGACATTCTTAGGACGACTTTTCTCCTGAGGAATCATTCGTGATAAAAACAATAAAATCACCTAACAAAGTAAGCTATCCCATAAACAGCGCTTTCACGTTGGTTGAACTTTTGGTGGTTATTGCCATCATTGGCATCTTAGTAGCCTTGCTACTCCCCGCTGTCCAATCGGCTCGCGAATCAGCTCGTAGGTCTTCGTGTACGAATAACTCCCGTCAAATTGTTCTGGCAACTTTGAATTACGAAACGACCAATGGATCGCTTCCTCCTGGCTCGATCTTTTCCTCAGACGAGTACGATCCGAAATTTCCACTCGATCGAATCCGATTTCGCGCAGGTGTGCTTGCTTGGATTCTTCCTTATGCCGAGGACTCTTCACTGCATGATCTGATCAATTTCGATGAGGAAACCGACAACCAACGATTGGACGATGGAACTTATCTTTCCTCTTATTTAGTGCAAATGTACATCTGCCCAAGTGATCCCTCCGAGCGAGTTGTTGAACAGAATGGTAGGCCAAGAGCCATGACCAGCTACGCTTCTTCCAACGGCTCGGGCCGACGTGGCGATAACCCGAACTGTAGCTGCCAAACTGAGAATGTCGTTTGGAATGCTTACGCCTTGGGCCCCATACCCTATCTAGCTGATCCTAGTGATTTCTCAGGACCCTTCACACGTTATGCAGTAGAAACCAGACTGCAAGAAATTACCGATGGTTTATCAAAAACAATCTTCTTTGGAGAGGTACGATCCGATTGTTCCAGTCATGTACGGCATGGTTGGCTCAACTCGAACAATGCCAACGGGCTCGCAAGCACCGTGATTCCGATTAACTATGACAGCTGCCATGATGCAGGTACCCAACCGAGTAGCTGCAATGAAGTTTGCACATGGAATACCGCTTTAGGATTCAAATCGAACCATCCGGGGGGTGCCAACTTTGCCTTTGGAGATGGCAGCGTTCACTTTTTGAGCGAAACTATCGATCACTGGACCTTCCAGTATTTGGGCGATAAAGCCGATGGCGAGGTCGTGAATGCTTTCTAACATGCTCTCTACCAACAAACATTTCCGCCTAATCATTAGTAGCAAATTAGCGTCGTTTTATCTCTTATCGTTACTTGCGCTCAGTTTATTTTGCGCAGGTTGTGGCAACAATAATGGCCTTATGCCAGTCGCTGGCGTTATCACGCTTGAAGGAAATCCCCTACCAGGTGCCGTTGTTTGTTTCCAACCTATTGAAGGGGGCCGACCCAGCATTGGCACAACCGACGAAAATGGCAGTTACGAATTGACGTACATTGAGACGGGCGACGGAGCGCTACTTGGATCACACCAAGTAACCGTTACCGCTTTGGCCAAAAACAAAAGCACCCCCCCCCTCGATGAAAAAGCCACCATGTTGGCCGAGCTTACAGGGAAAAGTAGCAAGATAAATTGGCTTGCACCAAAACGCTACTCAAACTTGAAGAACTCCGGATTAAGCTTTGTCGTTAAACAGGGGGAGAAGAACGTTGCCAATTTTGATTTGAAAAATTAGTCACCAACGACGTAATGGACTCAGTTTAATTTGCTTATAGAAATAATTCTTAATAATAAATAAATCATCGAACAGAAAAGACCTCGCTGGTTCAACCAGCGAGGTCTTTTCTATCTCAAAATCAATTAACTCGTCGAGGTTCAATCCTCGGCCAAGGGTTCTTTCTTTTCTGTAATGACTTCTAACTCAGGTGCCTTCTCAGCATTGAGGGCGATAAACTCGTTCCACTCTTCGGGAATATTGTCTTCATGGAAGATCGCCTCAACCGGGCACTCGGGGACGCACGCTTCGCAGTCAATGCACTCATCAGGGTGAATGTACAACATCTTCTCGCCTTCGTAGAAACATTCCACGGGGCAAACGACTACGCAGTCGGTGTATTTGCAATCAAAACAAGGTTGGGCTACGACGTGTGCCATCGAAATTCTCTCCTGTAGGTTGGCAATACGATAATTCCTGCATCAGGAACTAAACGCATGTGCCATGGTCTTGGTTTTATAATTTGAGGTTTTTTATCCGATTAGTTTTTTAATTAACTTTTACGGTGCCATTGCTTTGGCTGCTACTAACTTACTATTTGCATGGGTTGGATTGTAATCGGTTCAATTCTTCGTAGGGTGCAAAAAAAGATCATTCAAGCGAGTTAGAATTAAGTCACTAAAACTGTCTAAATTCAGGGCCTCCGTCTAAATATCAAGGTCAGTCCTCTCAAGCTGTTCAAATACTGGCTTGCCGAGGACAACGATTAGGTCATTCGATATCGTCGCCGAATAATTCTGACTTATTCTTTGAACCCGATCTATGCCCTTAACATCACCTCATCTTCTAGGGAATAAGCCTTAATAAGCAAAAGGTATTCGGCGTCTGGCAAATTTCTATCAGCCAGCCTTATGACCTTGCCTTATTGCGACTCAGTATCGTTTGACTCGATGCAAACTGTTGTGTGGTAACCTCTTACGGCATTATCGGCCACTTATCCCCGAAAGCTATGGTCCGATTTTGAACCTGTTAAGATCGAGGCGTAACGATTAGCGAAACCTGAAGTACCAACCTACTTGCCAAATCGGTTCACTTACTTATTGCTGCAAAGCAGAATGCTACCTAGGATAGAGAGTAGGTCACATGGCGGCAGTTATTGTGGTCCGGCATTTTGAGCTTGGTTTTCGCATGAACAGCCTCTTTTGCGAACCTGGGGCAATAAATCTGCCGATCAAGTCGAATAGCCGGTATATTCGCAGCGGTGAATAGTGGAGATAGGCGGCCATTTATATAGGTGTTGGTACAGACGAGCCAGTAAGATAAGGGCCAGTATGTCAACTGTCGGGCTTTGAAAAGCGTAGCTGATCCACTAATAGATAAATTAGTCAGCAATTTATAAGCTTTGTACAGTTTAGAGGCACATCTGGTTAGTTTGGAACAACTAGATTTTTAAGAAGAAGAGACAGAGCAGGGGGCGCTCAACAACTTAGTTACCTTCGCAAGAATACTGAGCTGATTGTCATTTCAGTTGGTATTCCTGGGGATCCGGTACTAAGCTTACATTTGCAATATGGGTACAGCCTGTGGCTCTTTCTGACAAAGATCGCGAACTACTAGCCCGTTGTCTATCGGGTGATGAATCGGCATGGTCGACTTTCGTCGAGCGTTTCATGCCCCTTGTTACACATGTCGTCAACTACGCTGCCGACTGTCGGGCAATTCATCTCTCGGCTTCGGATCGCGAGGATTTGATTGCTGAGATCTTCGTCGTCTTACTAGACGATGACATGAGAGTCCTTCGACACTTCCAGCAGCGAAGTTCCCTGGCGACTTACTTGGCCGTTGTCTCGCGCCGTGTTGCTATGCGACGCATTATGCACCCCACGACACGACGCCTTAAAGGCAAGCATCTCTTCCAGTCAGGTTCATCTAATAACGGACCATCAAACAACGGTCCAGCGAAAGGGCATGTAAGTCCACCCACCACCCACGCAGCAAGGGCACCCCACACAACAAACCACGCCGAACCAATTGATCAACATCAATCGGTCGAAGAACGCATTAGCAATCAAGAACAAGTTGAACTAATGCTAGGTGGTCTTGCTGAATCAGAAGCAAAAGCAATTCGCCTATTCCATCTTGAGGGCAAAAGCTACCGCGAGATAAGCCTATTGATTGGCATTTCAGAAAACACGATCGGCCCGCTCTTGAGCCGTACACGAGAATTGCTCCGGCGACGTGCCGGTCTTGAAGGGGCATAGGGTCTGCTAACTGTTTCTCAGCGACCCGAATCAAGTACCACACCCACCGAAGGAATCTGACTCGGTTGTGGTGAATAACCCTGGATTGGCCCCGATTGACTTGTACCAGTCTGAATCGAAACGGGCTGCTCTAACGGAGATTGGGCAGGCATGCTCATTGGCACTGCGGGTGACGATGATTGCGAAGCGAAGGTGGCATTGATCGGTTGACTACCTTGCTGCCAAGGGGCCGGTCCTCTGCTGCCAGCCAAATCCCAAGCCTTCGTGCCCGCAGCGAGTGGAGTTGCCTGTTGATTGGCTAAATCAACGATGCTAGTTCCGCTGATCTGTGGCATTTGCCAAAGCATGGCCCCTCCGCTAATTGGGGCATTTACCACAATTGGTCCCGTGTTAATAACCAGTGCCATGTCGGCAGCAGGAACCCGAACCGTAGCTCGCTCGGGCAAAGAGACTTGCGAAACCGGATCAAACCGAAACTTGTCAGCCTTCACGCTAGCCAACAGCGTACCGGCCGCATCATACAATAGCTGCTCTTCCACCCAAGCGGTCGCGGCATCAATAACGTACACACGCGTTCCAACACCATTTGCAATTGGGGTTTGACTTCGTATCTCAAGCGTCCTCTCAGTGCCAGGAAACGGGCCTTGATAATTCGCCGATGGATCGAGAATGACCATACCAAGCGCGTCGATCAACCACGAAGGATCAACCGGCAATTGCGATCGCAACGGGCTTGTTGCAAACTCCGTGTGACGTGCAGTGAACAGCGCTGGCGGTTCATTCCGTCTTGCCCAAAACCAAAACCGTTCATCATTACTCCCAAGATCAACCTCGGGGCCCGACAATCGGGTCTCGGCACGAAGCCGAAATCGCCCAGGCCGCTCGGCGGCAATGCTTCCGCTTAACAAAGGCAAACCTGGCATCGCTGGCATGCTGATCGACGCCTTACTTGCTTGGTAGGTTTGAATCCGAGACGCGTTCTGATTCACTGCCGCGATCACTTGGTCAATGGTCGAGGTTGCTGACAAAACGACCGGTGCCGAAGGGCCACCCAACCCAAACGGCATCCTCGTTTGCTGAGTACAAGAAGCACCCATCGAGCTCGTAATGACCAAAACCCAAGCGGGTACCATCCTCCACCGCGACACGCTCGTTGACTTTCTTGAGCACTCTGGGAGCATCGTTAGGCGTCTAGATTCCATAAATAGTAAGTTCAGCAATCTGAAAAACGGGGCAGGGGGGCTAGCCATCTGGCTAGGCAGCGTCAGCAAACAGCAACTCGCTGAGCCGTTCTTGGATCGAACTAATCTGCTCAGGTGAAGGACTAACACAGGCGACTTCATACGACTTATCATTCTGTGGGCAATACAACCGCAGCGTGTCGGTCGCTCCCCCCTTAGCTGCTTCTTCGCCATGCAGCCCAACGGCAAAACCAGCTTGTTCAATCCGCAACATCCGACGCCGGATCATCAGCAAGGCAAGAACGTAA
>CAYGQU010000218.1:3939-5757 GCA_964352045.1 uncultured Planctomycetaceae bacterium | reverse complement strand
CACGAAGCCAGTAGGGGACCTCCTCCCAACCCCATTTCCCGCGACCGTCAGCTGAGAGCCAAGCATTACCATCTTTCTCTAGCCACGCAGAGATTTCGGGCAGCATGCCGGTTAATCCCTTACGCTGCCTCAAGAGTGTTTCATGTAACCAACCACGAGCTTCAACGCTTCCAATAGGTAGCTTTATGAGTGCGTTAGGTGCGAGTGGATCGCGATTACTAACGTAATGTGAGTTTCGAGTAGAAGCCTCGGGGCGAGAGATGACCGAAATGTTTGTTTCACCACGTACCGTGTGGCAATCAATGAGAATCAACCCAACAACCAGAAGTAGTTTAGGAAAAAACTTCATCGAGATTCGGTTACGCTCCATCAGGCTGTGGAGCCGGTGGTTCGTATTCAAGCACCGGATCGATAAGCACGACATGATCGAAAGTCGGGTCTGCGCCAGTATCAGTTGTCACGAGCGTCAAGAATCGGTCTTCGTTACTCAACGCGACATTAATACCCGCATCCCCGTCGTTACAACTGAATTGTAAGCGACTAAATCGTAATTTGCCATCAACAAAAATTCGTAGGTCGGCAACAGAATCGGCGCTGGTTGAATTTCCAGTAGGAGAATTGTCTAAGTTGGCGACGAAGGCCTTGAAAGAGCTGAGTTTTCTTGAACGAGACTCACGTACAGCGTTGAGATCAAAAGTGATACCGACATTGGTATGCAATCCCATCAAGCCATTGTTAGTTTCTTGTAATCGCTGGAAGACCTGAGACAAGGCTCCAGCCCCCCAATCGCCTTGCGACGTGCTGGAGAGCAACGCTTGATCGGAGGCAAGTTCAAAACGACGTCGTGCCCATATTGGGCCCCATGTAGAACCACTATTTGGTGGCAAATAGACCATGTGACCGTCTGAATCAATCTGCATTTCACGCGCGTTGGATCGCGGAATAAACACGCCATCCACCATTGGGTTCCAGTCCGTCTGGGCAAATTGTGTGTCACCCCGCTGAGCCTTCGCACGCTGAGAATCGAACCATGGGGGGCGTCCCCAGTATCCAGTTTTAGGATCAATAGAACCTGCAATTCGTTGTGAAGTGCTCTCGTGACCACTCAACAGGTCAAGCAAGCTTATCGAATTTTCTTCAAGCGAAGAAACATTCGATTGATCAAAACCTCGCTGGAAATGCTGCTGGTTTGGCTGTTGGTCAGTGTTTGGCAAACCTTGTGGATCAATCCGTACTGACATACCACGCCGCAATTTCTGCATGGAACCTGTGTTAATGCTACCCATGAGCGGATGAACATGGACTTCTCCTTCAAACACTGTTACATCAGTACCACCCTGACCGACTTCCACGCCAAACTCTGTGCCAATATCCACGACGTCTGCAGTAGGAGTTAATAGCGTAAAGTTGCCACTTTCGGCTCTTCCCACGACACGACCTTTCAGCAGCCGTGCCGAAGCCGCACTGGTTACTAGCAACGTTGACGGCGATTCGATAACCAACTGGGCTCCATCGCTAAATTCAAGTTCGATCAATCCCTTTTCGATACCGACCACATCGCCCGGATGTAGCCGCATCAAGAAATCAAGAGGCTCTTGGCCATCTGACCATATGATATTAGCTGTCACTGAAGTCACACGTGCCACAACGTTTTCTGAATCGTCGAGCGCGTACGGCGTCTTGTTAGCAGGTGCCTGACTAGCAGGTGTCTGAATGCCCGCTAAGTTTTCTTCATTGGAGATTAGTGTGTTGCTGAGCTGTAGGATACCGTTCCATACCAAAGCAAACAGCAATGATGCTGCCAGGGCAAAGCCTGCC
>CAYGQU010000218.1:0-3839 GCA_964352045.1 uncultured Planctomycetaceae bacterium | reverse complement strand
TTCATCGCGCGGTGTTCTAGCTCAGCGGCAAGCTCTCTGTCTTGGGGATCCTTACTTTGGCACAAGATATCTACCACTGCCCAGATGTCTGCTTCACCCTGAGTTCGAGACCATCGTTTTATTCCCTCACCCAGATGGACAGCATGAATATATGCCCAGCGCGCCTCCTCACTATCGGAAAGCAATTCACAGAGCCTAATCACGTCTGCTTTACTGAGATCGTTTTGTGCAAATCCATTTAGCAAGGAATCTAGCTCTTCCGACGAGCTACGTAGATTCCCACGTCCGCTGTCATTAGTGATGTTTTCTTTAGTCATGGCATGATCCCTTCCGTGCCAAGCTTGCGGCGGATGCATGCCAAGAGACTCGACCGCACCCTTTCTAGAGCTTTATAGACAGCGTAGGTGGTCCGCTTAATGCTGACTGCGATATCTGCCACCGCTATCTCCTGATGGTAATACATGCGAAGCAATTTTTTATCACGTGGAGTTAAGCTTTCTATGCACTCGGCGAGTGCATCACTACGACTGCCAAGTTGATTTGACTGTTGCAATTGCATGTCTGCCAACTCGGCCACTAGATCACTATTGAACATGACTCGACCATTACGACTCTTACGGTAGACTTGCAACACTTCGAATCGTGCAATCGTACAAACCCAGCGTACAAACTCTTCATCGGGCGTGTCATCTGCAAAGCTAAATGTCTCGAGCTTTCGAAACGCAGCTAGGCATGAGCTCTGATAGACATCATCCACTTCGTTCGAACCAAACATTAGCGATGCAACGAAACCGAGCACTCGGTGTTCGTGCGCAAGCATCAGTCGAACAAACTCCTCTGCAGCCAGCGGTTTACGTTCATCTGAAGGATGTTCAGGTTGCAGGTCTTTCATGACGACTTCGTTACTTTGCTACCTGAAGTTTACAACGGTATTCGTCTATCAACCGACCGACAATCAATAAGCAATCTCCCAATGCGCGAATTGGTCATGCCGATTTATAAGGAATACCCTTAATTGCACCTATCTCTCTCCTATCGCAACTACCGATAGGGGGTCGTTTTGTAATAAGAATGTGAAAAAAGTCGATTATGACTGCACACATAACTGCTGAGCCTAGCACGTTAGTTATCGAACAGAGCTGCTGCCTAAGATTATTCAAAAACCGATCGGCTGCTACCCCATTTTTTATTGCTTGGCTCACCATCGGTCTGTTATAAGAAAACTAAGCGTCAGACCCTCTAGCATAGGGAGACAGTTACTAGCCACGGGATACAGTTTCTTCAGCTGGTAAGGCTTTAAATAAGATTTAATTCGATGACATGCTATCTGGTTTGTCCTCAACGGTATCTTCTTCGCTAGTCTGTCGTAACTCACTACTTTTCCCGGGCATATTCAATAGGGAATCGACTCCCATAATTCTACTTTGTCTTACCGTTTTTTTTAGTTTTTCAAAAATTACCGGCAAATTCTGTCAGGAAATCATGTCTTCTAGTAGTTACCCTATCAGTCCTTTTCCTACTGTGAGCTATTGCTACTTTTCATTTGTGTCTATTCGATGGCATGGGCGAATACGAGGATTCCTTCCATGTTACTAATTCTAGTACGGAAATCCGCAATTACTTGTAGGTGTGAAGGATTGGGCCTTTGACATTCGATTCCTAGGCCATCACCCCATTTGTTTCTTATCACCTGTGTTTTACTTTTGAAGGAGTGTTCTGATGAAATTGAGAAACTTTAGTGCCGTCGCTGTGATGGCTTGCGTTGCTATGTTTGCGACAACGGCAGTTGCCAATAATTGGCAAGGTCCGGTCGGCAGTGGACTTTTTACTGATGCAGCCAACTGGGATTTTGGATCTGTACCGGCTAGCGCCACCGATCGACACCAAGTCCCAGCTAATACGGACAGCGCGAATGAGGCCAGAAATAAAATCGACGGTGCTAACATTTCGATCGGACCTGGTGACAATATTGAGGCATTTTCAATACAAATTGGCCACCCCAAAGAAGGCATTTTTGGTAGCCAAGCTTCAAGCAACACGCTGAACATGACAGGTGGTTCCATCACACAACAAGGTAATTTCTTGTTCAATGTTGGACGAGGTACCAATGTTCTTCCAGGCCAACTAGTTCAGTTCAACATGTCAGGCGGGGTTGTTAACTCTTCTGGCATCACGGTTCCAGAAGCATTCGGACCAGGTGTTGGTAGCGTAGGTATCAATGCAGAAATGCATGTTAGCGGCAATAGTGTTGTTAATACCGACCTATTGCGTCTAGGAGCTCAAGATTCCAACTCGTATATGACCATCAGTGACAATGCTGTGGTTAATCTTACGGACGATAATAACGGATTCGCCGGTGGCGTTCTGTGGATCGAAGCGTTCGAATTCACGCCTGGCGATCTCTCGGGCGTTCTAGGTAGCTCACTGTTGGACATTCAAGACAATGGCGTATTGAATATTCATGGCGAGTGGTGGACCGACGAGAACGGTGACACAATGCGTGGAGCTGCTACCCAGACGGAAGCGGATTACATTGAAGCCAACTACGTTGGAAATGGTTGGATTCAGGCCAACGGCGGCGCCAACGCTGTCGATGTTAGCTTCTCTAATGGAGTGATCACATTGCAAGTTGGAGGAGCTGCTGTTCCTGAGCCAACTTCGGCGATCTTGCTGTTGATGTCTGCAAGCTCATTGGTGATGGTACGCCGTCGCAAGTAAGCTGGGGTGGTTAGATTTTTTTGGAGAAAAGGGGGAGTCTTCGAGACAGATTCGAAGACTCCCTCCCCTAAACCCTTCCTAAGAAGAATGGTTGGAAGAGTTTAGGGGAGCAGAAGCCAAGAAGACAGAGCCAAGAAGACAGCAAGTGAAACGCTGGCTCGTCGGGGCACCAGCTATCTCGCGAACGATATGACGTTTGCCCAAGATAACTATTCTTTCGAGAACAGTATGTAGCATCTTAGGTGCAACATGACGGAACGAACGCAATTGCACAATTTCGGAGAAAATCATGTCAAAGTTAATCGTAAGTACAATTGGATTAGTACTGTTGACAATGTTGCCATTGACGACCCATGCGAATAATTGGACCGCTGGTGGAACCGATAATTTATGGACAAACGCTGACAACTGGTCGCAAGGAATTGTTCCATTAAATTCCTTTAGCCACCCAATTAGTGGTTGGGACGATCCCGCTGGCGTGTTCTATCCTTTGACACCAGATGTCAGCGATGATGGTCCTGCCTTAAATAATGATGCTCAGTTGATTGAGGAGGGAGCCACCGTTTTAATTGACTCAACCGTGCACGCCACTGCCTATGGCGTTCGGGTCGGAAACGGCGGGCAGTCGACGACGCTTGAGATTACCGGAGGGCAGCTGGACATTGGCATCAATCCAAACGTCGATCCGTCAGTAAACGCCGTGGGGTGGCATTTTGATATTGGCCGTAACTTTAATCAAAGCGGTGATCCTAACTCCAAGCAACGTGTCAATATGTCAGGCGGAATCGTCAACACCAATGGCTTGATAATTCCCGAACAATTTGTTGACCATAGTTTAGTCGACCCAACCGATTCGGCGCCACTCAATGGTGAACTTGTCATGACGGGCGGAACGATCAACGCTCGTTGGTGGAAAATGGGTCAACTCAAAGGGAATGGCATGGCGGAGCTAAGTGGAGATGCCGTCATTAACATCGCTTCGAATGTCTTAGGTGATCCTGCCAATGGTGGCCATTTGGTATTCAACCGAGATTGGAATTACTTAGGCCAGCCTGTACCTTCCACTGGCCAAGTGAGTCTTGATATTAGTGAAGGAGCTAAGATTGTCATCGCAGGTCACC
>CAYGQU010000217.1:0-5789 GCA_964352045.1 uncultured Planctomycetaceae bacterium | reverse complement strand
GCTCCAAAAAGCCGAGCACCCGAATCGGTCAACGCTTGGGCGAATGCAACCAAGTCGGGTGACAATATTGTCATCGTCATTTCAGACGTTGCTGAGTCATCAGCCGAATCGAGGATTAAGATTCTTACCGTTCGCTCGCCGCTTGCATTGGCTGCCGTATTGTCGTAACTCAAGCTCCGCAAAACTTTATGGTAATTGGTCGTATTATCTTGGCCCGTGAGGGTTAGCACATGGTTTACCGAATCATAAGAAGCCGTGATTGCTGTATCCGAAGTATCGACCGAGAGGATCTCTAGATCGGCATCCGGTGCTGATAGCAACTCAATGGTTGCCAGTTTTATAATCCCCTCATCGGCACCTCGAATCTGAAGTTGTGGATCGGCAATCAGAGCCGGTCCGCTCCCTGTGACGTAATCGACGATAGCATCGCCACTTACATTAGGTCCGTTTAGATCAAGCGAAAGGGGTAATTCCCCTACGCTAACGACGAACGATTGACTATCGCTAAACGCTTCGTCGCTGTCGTCGGTAACAATGACTCGAAAATCAACGTCCATGCCTTCTTCTAAATCGGTCGGCCCCCATCGGACGATTGCTGTATAGTTGTCAATTTGTTCGATGGTTGCGGATGACGGCGAAACCGACATATCGAGTGTGAAAGTCAAATCATCTCGAAAATTGACATCCGTTGCCGTTACGATAAGCTCGATGACTTCGCCAACTTCCAAGGCATCATCGGCAATGACGTCCAGTACCGGCGCGGTCGGATCACCATCATCAACCAACGTGAGCATATAGCTTTGTGAGAACAAAGCTTTACGTTGCTCACTACTTTGGCCTGACCAAATAACGACTGCGTTTTCTGCCGTTATAGCTATTGCCGGGGTATGCTGATTTCCTGAGTTGGCCCCCATGGCATTTTGATTGACGATAAACGAGTCGGAAGCGACCCCCAAATCATCAAAGCTTCGCGAGACGATTTCCCATCCAGCCCCATCAGGTGCTCCGCTTGTCCAAGCAGTAAGCCACTGTCCATCTTCGGCAACGGCTATCGAGACGTCCCGTTGGTGGCCAACCGTTGATTCGTTCAGTAAGACCTCATCCCCATCAGGAGTGCCAGTCGTATCAAAGTGGCGTGCTACGACGCCCCAACTATCGCCATCTTGGTCACGGCTCTGCCACGCCACGACCGATCCACCCGTCGGATCAGCCACAACCGTGGGGGCTGATTGGCTATTGGCGGTCGTCGTGTTGATTTGTCTCTCGGTACCAATTAGTAAACCTGAGCTGGTATACCATTGACCATAGATGCCCCAACTGTCGCCATCCTGATGGCGACTTTGCCAAACAACAGCTAGGATACCCGCCGAGTCATAGGCGATGCTCGGAGAGGTTTGTCGATTAGTAGTCGTCGTATTGACGAGGACCGAATCGCCTTGAGCTACTCCATCGGCATCGTAACGCTGCATGAAAATGCCTGTGAAATCGCCTTCGCCAACGCCACTCCAAGCAATCGTGAAAGTTCCATCTGTTGCAACTGCGATGGCTGGTTCACTCTGTACTCCACCGACGATCGTATTAACAAGTGTTTCACTGCCGAGTTTTGTTCCATCCTTGGCAAAACGCTGAAAGAAGACGCCGTGTCGATCCCCTCCCCCCTGCCCCGACCAAGCAACGACAAAATTACCCACCGCATCGGCAGCAACTACCGGGTCACTTTGTTGTCCACTAGTCGTACGATTGACTAGCTGCGTTGCGGCTACGACTACTCCCTGCGCATCTTGAACTTCAACAAAGATGCCTTGCGAGTCGGTAGCACCTTCTCCTTCGTATACCCAAATACGGTTGGTTTCTGTGGCAGCTACAGCAGAAGAAGTTTGAACCGTAAGCGACTCCTCCAGAATCATCGGATCGCCGACTGGCTGAGCGCTTAGTGCAAGGCGTGGTTCAAGAACCTCAGCCGCATAAAGCTGATTGGCTAGCGGCTTCGAGCGACTTTTGCCAAAGAGGTATTTTGTGGCTGATCGAGTGATACGGTCGTTATATTTATTTGCCATCGTTTTCTGATTCACTTAGGTGTCGTCAGCGTTGCTATGGGTGCTTTTTTAGGGAACAAGTGTTTATGACTTGTACTTCGTTCTTTAAATTACTCTTATTGCTTATTCCCTATTTTTATATTTACAGTCTTTGCAATTGAACGATAGGTAAGAAAACATGGCCCACAGGGCTTCAATACCAGCCCGCTGAACCACTACATTGGATCATGGCTTCCTTCCCAATAAGCTTTCAGTATGTTCAGACTCGCTGAACGAGACAATTAAATTGAACGATTCGTGCCCCAGTTCTGAGAATTCGTGCCCAACTAGCCGTGATATCCGTTATTTCAAGTCGCGATGATGAAAAAACGCAACGTAGCATGCCCTACATTCTGCTGGTAAAAAGAGAGTTCGATACGAACAAACTTTCAGCAAGAGACCTTTATTAAGTCACCCCGTTTAGCGAAAAACATTCCCCTGCACCAATGAAAAAACACTACGACATTCTGATTATAGGGGGTGGGATCGCTGGCTTGAGCTGTGCCTATCAATTAACCAAAACAGGCTACCGATGCCGACTTCTCGAAGCAAGCGATCGCGTAGGGGGACGGGTCCGGACTGATGAAGTCGACGGTTTTTTACTCGACCGAGGATTCCAGGTTTTTCTTACCGCCTATCCTGAAGCAAAAGCGATTCTCGATTACGATCGACTTGATCTACGACAGTTCAATCCTGGTTCGATTGTTCGATATCGAAAAAAGTTCCATCGTTTAAGTGATCCATGGAGACAACCACAGCACGCCTTAGCAACCGCGGTCTCACCTATCGCTACTTTGAAAGACAAACTCCGGATCGCCAGCTTTCGCCGTGAGATGCTACAAACCACGCTCGATGTAATCGGCTCCAAGCCAGAAAAAACAACCAAAGCATTATTGCTTGAAAAAAGATTCTCCGAGCGTGTAATCAAAAGTTTTTTCACCCCGTTTTTTGGCGGAATTTTTCTCGAATCGGCATTGGAGACATCAAGCCGAAAATGTGAATTTGTATTTCAAATGTTCAGCCAAGGCCATGCCACGCTACCGGCGAAAGGCATGGAAGAGATACCAAAGCAATTGGCAAGCAAACTTTCAGCGGGAATGATTACAACCAACACAGAGGTTAGTAGCGTCGTGCCCAGCGAGCAGGGACAGCAAGTCCATTTGGCATCAGGCGAAACATTATCAGCCGAGGCTGTTGTGATTGCAACCGAAGCAACTGCCGCCAGCAGATTGCTTAGTAATGAGATTCTTCCCGATATCAATAAAGCATCGCATTGTGTTAGCAACCTCTACTTCGCGGCAAAGAACCCACCAGTTAGCGAGCCAACACTCGTCCTAAATGGAGAAGGACCAAATGACGGACCAATCAACAATCTTTGCGTGAGTAGTTCTGTTTCACCTCACTACGCTCCTGAGGGAAAGACACTAATTTCGGTAACAGTACTCGAATCAAAGCTCGATGAAAGCCGACTTGTCGAGACGGTTAAAAAACAATTGACTAATTGGTATGGCAAAAAGGTTGCCGAATGGCAGCATTTGAAAACTTATCAGATCGATTACGCCTTGCCTGCACAATCACCACCAGCTCTTGATCCGATTATTAAGCCAACGAAAGTTTGTGAGGGAATTTATCTTGCCGGTGATTATTTAGAGATCGCTTCAATCAACGGTGCGTTTGCCTCTGGCAGACGCTCAGCTGAGGAGATACAAAAACACTTCAAGAAAATTTGACGTGACATAAATCATTCGGTTATCTTCTTATGCGTTTAAGGAATCCGTAAAGCTAAAGGATTTCAAGTACGAAAAAAGCCTAACTTATGCCTGTCAACTAACGATAAGACTTCGACATATCGACCTTAGCTTTCGTCTTCACAATTTGCCGCGGCTTTGATTCCGCAATCTTTTCTAGCATAACTTTTTCATAGGCAGCGCTATCGATCGGCAAACTTACTGTCTCGTTTATCCAAGTCGAATAAATCATCGCGCCTGCCAATTCAAGCGAGTTAAGTCCTTCACTTGCTGGAGCAATTAATTCGGCTTCTCCGCAGGTTGCTTTCACAAAATTATTTAAAATAGCAGCATGCTGATTGATCGATTCGGTAGGTTTGAAATGTTCAATGGTCGTTTCAGGGGTGCCGAACATTTCCTCAGTCGAACGGCTAAATCGAGAGACCGATTCGCTATTACGAGTCAAAGTTACTTCGTTACCATCCGTGATGATCGAAGCAAGATCACCGACAATTTCAAGCCGATTGCTGCCTGGTGACTCACCCGTACTGGCAGAGAATTGCCCCGTTGCTCCGTTGGGGAATTCAAAATAAGCATTCACTTCATCTTCAACCTCAATATCATGATATTTCCCAAAGGAACATTGCGCCCGGACCGTTGATGGCATACCAACCAACCATTGCAGGACGTCGATATTGTGTGGGCATTGATTCATCAGAACGCCCCCACCTTCGCCTTTCCAGGTAGCTCGCCAAGCACTCGACTGGTAATAAATTTCGGGACGGAACCAATTAGTCATAATCCACGAAACGCGCTGTAATTCGCCCAGCACACCTTGATCAATCCATTGCTTGATTTGTCGATAGCATGGATGGGTTCTCTGATTCATCATTAAAGAAGCAATTTGGTGATCGCTTTGCTTGGCTGCTAAGATACGTTCTCCTTCTGCTTTATGGCAGGCGAGCGGCTTCTCCATCATCAAATGCAAACCCGCTTGAAGCACTTCTATTCCGAGTGGTGCGTGTAAAGCCGTTGGTAGGGCAATCAGTACGGCATCAACTAAACCCGATTCAATCAAATCAGATCCCTCATCAAAGCAGGTTACCCCCTGTTCTTTGAATTCATCGAGCGAATCAATAGGCTTATTAGCAACCGCGGTGAGTTCACAATTTTGCACAAGACCGCTTAAGATATTTTTTGCGTGCACTCGGCCAATATTTCCGAGGCCTATAATACCAATTTTCATGAAGAGCCCTTAAATTATCTCGGTATCCAACGAGTTAGCTGTATTAGATTCAGTCGTTTCTAACCAACGGCCATGCAGTATTTACAAAAAGAGTGACCAACTTGATTACAGGAAGGGATGACGACGAAGGTCACTAACCAATTCAGTCCATTCCTACACTGCTGAAATCATCTCTGCTGAAGAGATCCGACGAAATCAAAGTATGATTGTAACACACTGTGGTGCGTAATTACTCCCCAAGGTATACCACTTTTTCGACAAGCCTAGAAGATCATGTAATCGGCCATTGTCGATTACCTAGTCAATCTTTGCGGGCGATTCTCTCTCGCTCGTTGAGTATCTAATGAACAAATAAGGAACACCGGATAATCAACCCGATGTTCCTCTGAGGATTCGACTATTTAGATTCGACTCAACGACGTGACCTGTGGCCAAATCTTACTACTGCTAAACCACCCAAAGCCAACATTGTAGTTGTTGGTTCAGGCACCCCAACAGGTTCGCCGAAGATAAAATCGTCAAGCACAACAACATCGTAGCCGAAGGCACCGTCCGTAACGCCAATGTCAAAATTACCTGTTGTGATAATCACCGATGCAAGCACATTGCTGTCAAACTTGGCGCCGATGAAAGACAGCCCTTTGTCGGCAACCGAAGCAGTTTGGGTAAGTAACGTGTTGCCATCGAAGTCCAGGTACTCAAGTGTGCTTGGCCCTTCTAGGTCAACATCAACAAAAACTG
>CAYGQU010000216.1:302-5792 GCA_964352045.1 uncultured Planctomycetaceae bacterium | reverse complement strand
ACCAAGGCATACTTAATACTGGGGTCCATACTGTTTCGTGCTTTCAAAAATCCCAGCCTCGGAATACCGATTCCGAGCCGGAAAGCTGTTGCAATTGCAAAGCTTTTTCGACAAAAGCACAGGAACACGAATAGCTCGCTACCTGCCAAGAAACCTAACAGCAAGTCCCCTTGCCGAGAGACTCAGTTTCTGGACGGTAAACCAAACCTCCTTGGTCATCATCTACTTGGTCATCATCTAGATGACAACTACCAATAAATGTTTGATAAGAGGGAATGTCATCCTGCGATAAGTTTGGCTGCATCGGCGATCTGAAAGTAAATGCATAGCAAAATTTTATTTAAGTGATTCCTATGCCATCTACTTTCGAGGGTTCCTTCGAATATAAAAGCGAAACGGGGGGAGTGAATCCGTCGATCTTCGATAGCAACCGATTTCGTGCCTTATTGTTTTTGTCTCAAAGTGCGACAGCAGATGGACTCGCGAGGATTTGTTTTAAGAAGCTTTCTAACTAGGTCGTTGTGAAAAGCCTCGAGCACCTTGCTTAAATTGAAAGCATTTGTTTCCAAATTGCTCTGTCTTCTTGTCCAATCCTTAATCGCTGAAATAGCAACTAGCTCATGTGTTGATCGTTAGTAACCGCTATGTAAATGCAATCGCTTCAGCTAGGTAAAACTGCACCAATTAGGTCAGCAGTCAATGTCCAGCCAGCAATCGCTTGGGTTGTTTTTTACCGAAACTCTTGTCAGATTGCAAGATAAGTCTCCTCGAGTCATCCCAACTCATGCTCAAATCGCCCTGTTTTATACCCCCTGAACCTACTTGCTGGTCGCTACATGTTATCGGAAATGCCTAACCAGGTTGCCCAAGTATGGTCACCCGACAAATGGTGCGACGTACACGTCATTGTTGCGGTCTCGGGCGGTGCTGACAGCGTAGCCATGCTGCGTGTACTAACGACCCTTAAGCAGCACGTCGAGGGTCGTGGAAAACTCCTAGTGGCTCATTACAACCACCGGTGGCGCGGTGCTGACTCAGAGGCCGATGCCCGATGGGTTGCCGAGTTGGCAAACCAGCTTGGCCTTGAATTCAAAATCACCAACTCGCCCAACACGGGAGACCGAAGCGAAGATCAGCTTCGTCATGAAAGAAGAGCCTTCTACCAACAAGTTGCAAGCGATGTGGGAGCACGCTACTTAGCGACAGGCCATACGGCTAGCGATCAGGCCGAGACGGTGCTGTTTCGCTCCTTACGAGGCTCGGGCTTATCGGGGCTAGCCGGCATCGCTCTTTTTGCCCATCTTACCGAAGCAACCACTTTGGCAAGACCACTGCTGATGGCGACAAGACAGGAAGTGATCGCCTATTTGAAATCAATTGGTCAAAGTTGGCGTGAAGATGCAACCAACCAAGAAGTCGGTCCGACGAGAAATTGGCTTCGTAAAGAATTGCTACCGCAGATAGAAGAACGTATTCCCGCCAGCGAGGCGGCTCTCTGCCGATTAGCGAAACAGGCAAGCGAGGCCAACGAGGTAGTTTGGTTACTGGCTTCGCGACTACTTGATGAAGCAACTATAGAAGGGGCCTCGAACCGATCAATTCTCAATTGCGAGCCCTTTCAGCAAGCATTCCCGCTGGTTGGTCGGGAAGCGTTGCGTATTGCTTGGCAACGGCACGAGTGGCCGGAGCAAGCGATGACAGCAACCCATTGGCAGTCGATTATGTCACTGACGGCACCGGATTCCCTAATCAACAAGCTACCAAATCTAAAACAGCTTTCCATGCCGGGGGGCATAACCGCGTCACGAATAGACAACCAGCTTGTGCTAGCACTTGATTAGCAAGCTATTTCTCTTGACCGCTCTGACGGAACCCCCCTACCCTCAGCAGCCTTACCCTTTGATGGGATTTTATTAGGTCTTTGGGCTTCTAGGGCCTAATCCTTGATGGGTTGCAAGCTTGCGTCGTAAATTTGTTCGTACTTGAAGGTATCCGATTTACATCGGAGTGGATCCCGATTTTTACTTGGTTGGTAAACACTTGTTGGTACTGTTTCCGCGGCGTCGTCGCGTTGGCGATTGTTGCGCTATTGGTTGTCGGCTGTTACCTGTACCTGCGACTCGATGACGAAACGCGTCGCCTTGCCGAGCTTGCTCTGTCACGCAACTGTGAACCCTTTGTTGCTAAAGTGGGTAGCGCGAGCTTCGCTCCAGGCAAAGGGGTGGTCATGCACGACGTGCAGTTGCTAGAACCACTCGCTAATGGAACGACCGAAACCGTTCTACAAATCGATGAACTTCGGCTCGAGGGGCGTTTCGATATCGCTTCCCTGATGCGAGCCGCACCAGAAGTTAATCGTGTCGTCGTTCGCAAGCCCAAAATGCTAGTTGCTCGCCGACCTGACGGCAGTTGGAATTATCAGTCCTTACGAATGCCCCGACCCTCGGGTTCAAATCCGCCGAGTGTCGAGATCCAGAATGCTACGCTAGTACTCCGTGATAAGTTCAATCAAAGGAATCAGCAATACAAGCTACAAGAACTCAACGCGACAATTAACCCAAGCCCCACGGGCGAACCCTCTTCGTATGATTTTCTGGTAGGCTCAAAGAATTTCATTGCTAAGGAAATCAAACTCGCTGGGAAAATCAATTTAGCTACGGGCAGCTTTGAAGCGAACACACAAGTCTTGCAGGCGCTTTTGAGCCAGGATCTGTTGACCAGTCTACCTCTGCCAATCGCATTAGCGAACAAATTAGCATCCATCAGACCGTTGCCTGCGATGCGCATCGCGACCTCGTTCAATGCGACTGCTCGTCGTGGCGGGTTTAATCAACCAGTTGATTGGGCGGCGAAATTTCAAATTACGGATGGTGAGATTCATCTAGCCCAATTACAAAGGCCGTTGACTTCACTCCGCGTTGTCGGTGAGTGCGACAACAATCAACTACGGATTAATCAATCCCATGCACTTTGGGGTGATGCTACGCTAAATGCCGCGCTGCATCGTAAGGGTTGGCACAGCAACGCACCGTTGGCAACTCGTTGTCAACTAACCAATTGTGATGTCACACATATGCCAATAGCTGCCGCTCCTGTCGAAGCTCAAAATCTCTGGCAAAGATTTCGGCCAACGGGGATCGCCGATTTGGCCCTCGATGCGACATTTGATGGCAAGCAATGGAACCCAAAAGCAACCTTAAAATTACGCGATGGTTCGTTTGAAGATGCCGAGAAATTTCCCTATCGGCTAACCGGCGGATCAGGAGTGATTAATCTCTTTGGAGGCGTGCCCCATGGAGCCGACGTGGGTAACCAATCATTTGCCACGGCAGAAACAGCACCTCCGGTTGCGATTGATCTTACCGCCTTTGTCGAGGCAACTCCGATTCGCATTGTTGCCAAATTCAACGAATTGCTACCAACCGGCCCTCGGTTACCCAACGGCAAACGCCCAATGCCCCCTGGATCGATCGAAATCTCAGGCATGGGGATCCCCATCACTCAACGTCTGGTTTCTGCTTTGCCAGATGCGAAGACCCAAGCAACGATCGAGTCACTTCGTCCTTCGGGACGGGTCGATGTGCTGTGGCGTATCGAGCGTCCGAGCCCCATCGAACCTGATCTGACGACATCCTTAGATCTGCGTCTGGCGGGGTGCCAAGTCAACTACACCAAATTCCCCTATCCGTTATCCAATGTAACGGGCTGGGTAAGACAACGAAACCGAATCTGGACCTTCAGCGAACTTGAAAGTCGTGACACGCAAGGAAATATCTTAGTCTCCGGATCGGGTAACCTTGCTCCTTCGGGTGCCGGTCATCGGTTTGCACTTCAATTGCAAGGAAATCATGTACCACTCGACGAGAGGCTCTACGCAGGAATGCCCGTGGCGACCCAAGGCGTTTGGGATTTCCTTCGACCTCGTGGCCAAATCAATTTCTCAACGACGATTACAACCGAGCCAGGTGCCCGAGAGCCCCAAGTTCAGCTGAGCATGACACCCCATGAACGTACGGTCTCGATCGAGCCTCCGCTTTCAGGAAACGGGTATCGTTATCGACTTGAACGGCTCGACGGCCAATTTGATTGGAACAACAACTTGCTCACGATTCGCGGCGCGCGTGCTGATCATGGGCGGACAAGTTATGCAACGGATGGCACATGGCGTTTGAATCCGGGCGTGAGTTGGCAACTTGATCTGAATCGCCTCTATGCTGACCGGTTGGCATTCAACCACGACTTGTTGCTTTCGAGTCCACCGGGCTTGCGAAGTGTGCTTGAAACGATTCAGCCTCAGGGGGGATTTGATCTTGCGAATAGTAAGCTCCGCATCGTCCAGCCCTTGGGTAGCGGCTCGGTTGCTCAGGCTAGTTGGGACATTAGTTTGGCATGCCACCAGCCAAGTCTCCTTGCAGGCCTGCCAATCGAAGGGGACTCGGGAAACGTCCGACAAATAGGCTCAAGCGACGGTGTTTCGGCGCACACGGGTGGCGAACTCGATCTCGATTCGGTCGTTTGGAATGATCTTCAATTGACACGAGTCCGCGGCCCTATTTGGGCGGATGACAATCAATGTTTACTAGGAGAAGGAGCATCGCGCAAGTTGGGTGGTAAACCACGCAAGCTCGAAGCGATTGCCTATAACGGAGGTGTAAAAATCAACAGCCAAGTCCTGCATGGAGGGCGTCCTCGTTATGGACTATCCATTCAAATGGATAAAATCGACGTCGCGCGAATGGCTGCCGAGTGGTTGCAACGACCCGAAGCAATCGAAGGCTTGATGGAGGGACGACTTGAGTTTGAAGGAACAGGAACTTCGATATATGGGCTCACTGGTAAAGGAGAATTAGTCGTAACGGAAGCAAATCTTTATGAACTTCCTGTATTGGTCCGTTTACTAAAAGTACTCAGAAATCGTACGCCGGATAATACTGCCTTTGATCGTTGTGAAACAAAGTTCGCTATGCGTGGCGAACAGATTCACTTTGAAGATCTTGATCTCCTTGGAGATGCGGTCAGCCTTTATGGACAAGGGGAAGCAACGCTGGATCGGGAACTCAACCTGACGTTCCATACACTCGTCGGCCGAACCGATAAGTCGGCAATGTTCCGAACCCTCATGGGGCAAGCAAGCGAGCAATTGCTACAACTCCGTGTCGTCGGCACTTGCGATCAACCAGAAATTCGTCGCGAAGTGCTACCTGGCGTAGGCAACATGTTGGGACAACTCCAAAATAACGGTCTGGGAGCCTCACCCGGCACGCAACCAAATGAACCCCGTTCTTCCTATACGGGTAGTCTAAGGAATCAAGTTCAAACACAACCAACAACGAGATAAGGGTAAGACCAAAACCAACTTCCTAGAATGACCTCTCTCGAATCACGAATCATTCCTTCATGAATTCAAGCAAAGGAGTAGGCGATGAGTATGGGACCAATTGGCGGAATTATTGGTAGTGCGGCAGGCTCGCCACTCGCCCAAACCAAAGG
>CAYGQU010000216.1:0-292 GCA_964352045.1 uncultured Planctomycetaceae bacterium | reverse complement strand
AACCAAAGGTGCGGCCACCGAAAGAGCAAAACAAGATAGTGCCGCCACGGAGCGAATTGCTGACGCCGATAAAAAAACTGAAAAGGCAGCCGGCATCGGGCAAACCGAAGGTGATAGTCAAACATCGGATCGGGACGCCGATGGCCGACGCTTATGGGAACAACAAAAAGCAAAAAGCAACAAAGAAGCGGAGGAGCCAACTACCGAAACGCCATCCCAAAAGCCAATCGGTGACACGGGTGAACATCTCGACCTGTTGGGTTAAATCAGCCGCATAAAAAAGCAATTCATG
>CAYGQU010000215.1:0-5856 GCA_964352045.1 uncultured Planctomycetaceae bacterium | reverse complement strand
TGATGGCTTGGGCGTGGAATGGGCTATCGAGGGGATCAAAGGAGGAATGATCGAAGCGTCACAGCGTCGAGATGACTGGTACGTGCTCGCGACGTTTCATCAGCGTGAAGAACAGCTCTCTGACGAAGAATCGTTAGTGATGGTCTCTATCTGCCAAGGTTTTCTGAATAAGCAAATTGCTAGCAACATCAAAGTTAGCATTCGCACTATCGAGCAGCGGCGGCGATATGTCTTCGAAAAAATGGGGGTCGATTCAGTTGCTCCCTTAGCCTCGTTGGTTACAAAAGCCTACGAAATCGGACGACGAGGTCGACGTCGGAATTCCCCTGGTCTTAAGCAAAGCCGCTTTTGGACCAACTGGGAAGAAGCTAGTTTGGATGACCCACTTAAGAAACCTATCGACAGTGATAAGTTTCAACCGCCACAAAAGGGTCCTCATTTTGGCATTGCCAACGAAGCTCGTAAATCAGTTGATAACGATCAGCTTGAAAATTAGCACGGTATGCTAATAGGGGTGTTTTCTGACATCTATTTCTTGGTTTTTGCCAAGTCCTCATGCCTATATGTGTGGTGCAGATCAATTTTATGGCACTTCACCTGCGGCATGATAACCGTTAATACATAGGTAATACCCAGCAGTTTTTGCGGGTAATTCCCTGATTGAGTTCCACCGATGTTACTCGTTCTGTTTCTGTTATTTACGCTACTCCCCGTCGTGGAGTTTGCAATCTTGCTTCAGTTGGGTGCTCGTATCGGATTGCTTGGCACGATTGGACTCGTATTGTTTACGGGGGTGTTAGGAGCCTCTTTGGCTCGTTGGCAAGGAATGCAAACCTTATGGCGCCTTCGAACAAGCATGTCGCGAGGCGAACCGCCGACCGATGCGCTGCTCGATGGGGGCATGATCCTCGTCGCTGCCGCGGTGCTTGTCACTCCTGGCGTGCTAACCGACTTGTTTGGCTTTGCCTTGCTGACGCCCCCCCTCCGTAGCCTGATCAAGCCCCTGCTGCGCGCGTGGTTTGCCAAAAAGGTGAAGGTACAGGTGAATCCGGGAGTCTTCTCTCAATCACCACGGTACAACGAAGGAGACGTGGTCGAAGGGGAGATTGTCCATGAAGGAGAAATCATCGACATCCAAAGCGAGACAAAGGAAACGAAATAACTCTCGCTGCTTCCTAAATTGCAGCTTGTTGACGCGAGAAAACTTTCGCTACTTGCAGAATGTCGAGTACGCCTTCGGTCTGTTCGTAGGGTGAAACATAGTCGGCTACGCTGTGGAGTGACTCACAAGCGTTAGCCGGACAACCAAACCAACCGCATGCTTCGGCAATCGGAAGATCACTCGAAGTATCACCGACGCCAATTGCTCGCTGCGGATCGAAACCTGTTGCTTCAAAGAATCGCTTCAAACCACTTGCTTTCGAGATATGTGCCAAGTCGCAATTGATGTAATCCCAAGTCATGGAGACGCGGAAAGGCCAACCTTGTAAAGCGAGCAACTCACGCACCTCATCAAAAATGTTATGAAGATGCTCTCTTCGCGGATGATAGAGCGTCACGGAAGCGGACTTGGCAGGCTGTTGCGTCACTCCCTCTGCTGCGTAACGTTCGCGGAGAAGCTGCCTTGCGTCGGAGACCGCCATCAAATGAGCTTCGTCGATCTCAGGATCCATTTCGTAACCGTTCGTTGCAGGCCAGTAGAGCCAAACGCCATTTTCAGCAACAACTGGGACCTTCTGATTGGCAAGAGCACGGCTCATTGCTTCGGCAAACGGCTGCGGTCGGCCTGTGCAAAGTGTCAATGGAGGCCGATCTTTTTGCAATTCGGCGAGTCGATTGTGCTCGGCAATTCGTCCCAGTCGAGCAAGGTCGAAAGGACCACCTGATTCATTCGCCAAGCAGCCATCAAGATCACTGATAATGACTTCATAAGCGTTTGTTAGATTTGCCAATTGTTGGTTCCATCTCATGTGTTCTTGGCTAGTGATTGCAACCGATCCACTAACGAATCCTCGGAAAATAGCACGAACGAGTACTCTCTTGAAGTGTAGTAAGGTGCCGTCCGGAGCGACTTATCTAGCCTCGCAATTTCTTGTTCAGCCTGTCGTCGTTCCGTTTCGAGCGAATCATAAAGCAGTAGGTTAGCTTGCTCAATTGCCTGATGCCTTTGCGTAGCGTTCTCGAAGCTCTTTTCCGTACGAACCCATAGTCGCTTACTGTCAATCGCTGCCTGCTGGGTGTCGGTCAATACGGGACGCTCACCGATCCATTGCTCAGGATGATAGCGATAAGAGCGTAGCTGTTGTTGTAATTGAGTTATGGCTGAAGGATCAGGTTCATCAGGCTTCTCGGCAAAGAGGCGAATCGTAGCCGTTAGGATAGCATAAGGGGGCGGCGCGACGCCGAAGAATCGCTTCGACAAATCGTCGGTCACTTGATCATATTTTGCGCCCCCAATGCCATGCAGAAAAAGATCGGCCAATATATGTCGGCAGTACAACGTCGTTGTAAGAGCCCGGCTGCGGATTTTAATTCCCTCGGCCTGGCAAGACTCTAATTGCTGAATAGCAACTTCTGGTCGGGTAATCTCTAGCGTCATTTGCCATGGATTGGTTTGAGAATCGGTCGGATCGTTGGTCAGCAAAAGTTGTTTCCCATCCGATTGGCACCATAGCGTTTGCCGACGGGGATTGCTGGTGCTTATGATCCAAAAGGGAGATTCGATCCAATCTCGGTGGTTCGTCCCTTGGATGGTCGCCAGATCAGGCAAGGGTTGGACAGCATTACGAAGCTTGTGGGCTAAGCGGTAGCGATCCAATGCGCCGTTGTAGGCTGCTTGAAATTCTGCGGCTCGATTAAGGATTTCGATCACAAAACAGCGGAATGGTTCCGTATCGCAGACTTTGCTTAAGGGCAATTCAAGGGTTTTGTTTCCATGAGCTAGCTCAAGCTGATGGCGCCCCTGCGAGAGCGATTCACCGAGGGTCTTGCCTTGTGCCGCGGCGCGGCAAACATTGGGCCAAATTGTGTCGAGTAGTGGCTTGTTCTCCACATCCTGGATCGACTTAACTCGTTCGGGAAATGTGCGGAAGTAATCTTGATCAACAACGTATCGCTCTTCAAATGGCATCGTCGGTTCATTTCGATCCATTGCGACCGACTCAAGATGGGGTTCGCCACTACGCATTGTTGGAACATGAACCGCGACATCACGGCATTGATCGCTATCAATCAGCAGATGAATTCCAACGCCATTTGTCAATTGGGCTAATTGGCTCAGCGCGTAATTCTTGAACCAGACGCCTGTATGAAACAGTTCAGGCTGGTGGCCTGAGAGGATAAGGGGCCCCCGTTTGTTGAACGTCGGTAATTGCTTCTCGGCATACGATTTCGTCCAATCGATTGCCATTTCGATAAGCGAAGAACGAGCCGATTGTGTTAACTCATTGTGCGAGATGCCTGCTAGTGTAAGTGTTCGTTGGCCATTTGCAAACTCAGCATGATGGCTCTTGGCGAGGGCCACGAGTCGTTCCAGGCTGGGTTCTATCAGCGCGCTGTTGTTTTGTCGTGGAGCACGGTACTGTTGGTATTCGGTCCGCAACGGGTCGGAACTATTAACGTAGCTCGCTCCCATGAATGCTTACTCTACTCTGCGCTATATGGTTAGAGATTGTCGAATGCCTGGGTGAAACCAGTTTATCAGCTTGCAGGAAGGGCCGACGAAGAACGTACTCTTATTTTGGCACAGGGGTCGGGCTCAGGGAATCGCATGTGCTGCTCGACGCGTTCGGTTGCTTTACGGATCGTGCTGCGATAGTGGGCCAATCGCCTTGCGGCATCGTCCAGTTCGCCACCAAAGGATCGGTCTTCGTCAAGGTAGATCAGTGGCACGGCGACCTCTCTGATTCGCAGCTCAAGGTGGGCCGCTTGAACCCAAAGCTCAAGCGGCATCGCGTAGCCCGTCTCAGCCAATCGCAACGGTTTGAGAGATGAAACACGATACGCCTTAAAACCACAGAAGGCATCGGTTAGATCGAGACCCAGCTGTTCGTTCAATTCCCGAGTGATTGTCGCATTGATATGCCGTCGATCTATGGGGGCATCTCCAGTTTGCTCAAGATGGGCATCCAAATAGCGGCTTCCCGATACGATATCAACTTGCGAAGAATTCCCTTTCTCATCTTCGTAACAAAGTGCAGCGAGATGACGAATCCGTTGTGGCTCGTGCTGACCATCGCAATCAATGGTGACTAGCACATCGTATCCATTTCGTTGGGCATAGCAGAAGGCAGAACTTAGAGCGGCACCATAGCCTCGGTTTTCGGGGTGGGTTACGACTTGAATATCACTCCGCTTGGATAGCTTAGCAGCCGTGTCGTCGGTCGATCCATCGTCGATTACCAAAATATCATCGGCATACTGTGCAACAAGATCGAGCACCGACGAAAGATGCTTCGATTCATTATAAACCGGCAGTGCCGTCAGCATGCGAGGTGATTGGTTTTTGGAATAGGCCATGAGTGTCCTAAAATTTAATGATCGCGAATCTTGGTAACGAAATCTTTAGCATTCGATCTGCAGATCAACCTTATACGAAAGCCATTTATCAACTGAGTGATTAGAAATTCGCGGGTTCTATTTGGCGGGAGAACAAAGTAAGGGGGGGTAGCGATTGAAGTTAGAAATCGAAACTCCGTTCGATTCTACGCCCAATTGTAAGCAACTGTTCGCTTGATGAGAAACGAATTCTCAAATCAGCTTAATTGGGTCTTGTTCGGCGTCGCTTGGTAGGATCGTCAGGTCCTCAAATTCAGTAGCCAAATGCGTCGCAAGTCGTTCCATAGCAAAGCGTTCGCTTGCGTAATGACCCGTTAAAAGGAGGCCAATTCCATGCGATTCGGCTTTTAAACAGTCGTGAAAGGTCGCTTCGCCCGTCAGAAACGTATCGCAGCCTGCAGCGATTGCGTGGTCCATCAGCGAGCCTCCACTACCGCAGGCGATGGCAACCTTCTTGGCCGGTTTGTCTTCGTTGCCAACGTAGCGAATCGTGGGCAGCTCGAACAAAGTTTTCGCCCGTGTTGCCAAACTGGCCAGCGACTGGTTGGCTGGGCAACTGCCAATTCTGCCCGTGCCAGCACCATCGGTTCGTTGTAATTCTTCGGATGAAATGAAAGGAACGGGGTTCGCCAAACCAAGCCCTTCGGCAATTTGTTGATTGACGCCCAACGCGGCTGAGTCGTACGCTGTATGGGCGCTGTAGACGGCGATTTTGTTTCCGATAAGCCGCCAAAGTGAATTCCCTTCGATCGTGGCGGTGGTAATTTTCTGTAGGGGCCTGAAGGGCAAGGGATGGTGTGTCACAACCAACGAAGCCTGCTTTTCGATCGCTTCCTCTACTACTTTGGGCGTAAGTGTAAGGCAGACTAAGACCAACTTGGCTGGGAGTTTAGGGTCTCCTACCAAGAGTCCGACGTTGTCCCAATCTTCGGCCAACTCAAGCGGAGCCGAGTGTTCGAGCGATTGGCATACCGTAGCAATTGAAGTCATCCGACCAGGTACCTATAGGATTGCGATTCGCATCAAGTCATCCTCTTAGTTTACACCCGATCATCCAGCGTGGCAGCGTCCTCTTCGAGGTTGTTTTCCTTACCAGGTAAAGTTACGTCTCTCTGATTATCCATTGGGAAATTCGTATCGAGCGATTGTCCTTTTCCTGGTGGTACGACAAAACGATGAATCAAGACACGGCTTCCATCGACTTCTTCAACGCGTAGCTTCATCTCGCGGCCAATCATCTTGTTGCCATCGAGATAAGAGTACATTTTCTTATCGACGTTACTTCCTAGCTGATAGACC
>CAYGQU010000214.1:0-5857 GCA_964352045.1 uncultured Planctomycetaceae bacterium | reverse complement strand
GATCTGAATTTATCGGTGCGGACGATTGAAAACGTACGGTCGAAAGTGCTCAGAAAATTTCAGGCTCAAAACGCCCCTGAGCTTGCTGCCAAAGCGATAGAGCTTGAGTACTTGTCTGAAAAACTATTCCGCAACGGGCTATTCAATCGCTAAGAGCAAATGCTAATACAACATCGGTTCAATTTATCAGTTGTAAAGTTTTTAAGCTTTAACCGCTTCGGCCTTAACAGGCGAACGACCACCAGGTACGGCATCACTCTTAGGATCGAACCACTCTGGGTTGAACTCGATGCGGGCTTGCTCCTTGATGGCAATATTGGTTGTTAAGGCAATCACAGCGTCAGCCAAAGCAACCTTCGGATGGCAGTGAAGCGTTTCAGATGGTTCGCCGTTACGAATACACCAAGCCCAGTGCTCAATCTCTTCGGTATAGCCACGGCTTACTTTTTCGGTGACTGCTGCGGCAACTGGTCCGCCGCCGCCGCCACCCGTTTCGTAAGAATCGACGAGCGAGTTCTTGTCACCAAGCGTAACCCGCGTGTCCACCTTTGAGCCAGCGTAAAGCATGGTTTCACTCTCACGTTCTAAGATAAGCGTTCCTTCTGTACCTAGAACTACCTCTCCGTAGCCACCGAATCCGTTGCCGTTAATGGAAGAATAAACGACACCAACTTTCTTGTTGCTGTCAGCAACCACGAGCTTTTTAGGGTCGTTGTCTTCGTAGTACCCTTTTCCTGGGTACTCGTACATGGCGTAGACATGGTCATCAACGTCTCGGTCATGCGGGAATAAGTAGCGGCCACCCATGGCGTTGACACTAAGGGGATTCACCTTCGATCGCTTGCCATCTTGGCTCTCGAATTGCGAGCTGATGAAGATGCCCGAGGCATCTAGTTGGTGACTGCCTAGTTCGGCCATAAGGCCTCCCCCCGTGCGATCCCAGAGACGCCAGCGGATTAGTTCTTCCAAGGCCGAAAGTTGATAACCACCGTCGATAGTTCGATTTTCATAACCGTACTGAGAAGCATCGAGGCTAATGTCTGACAACTGCGCGCGTTTCTGTGCCACCTTGGCTTGCCATAAGGGTACTTCGCTTGGCTTGATACTGTACTTATCGGGATTGTCAACGCGTTGTTGCCAAGCATCGAGTTCGAGCACAAGTTTGTAGGTCGCTTTAAGTTCCGCTTCCGATTGATCGCCTTGTCCTTTACGCGAGGCTCGAATCATGTCGAGGACATCGGCAAGGGGCACATCACTTGGTAGCGGGGGTTGCCAGCTATCGCGACCGGGCAAATTCCCTCGGTGCCATTGGGCACGGATGCTATGGATGTCACCAATCACATTGCGACGGATTGTATCGACTGCATTATCGTAAAGAAGACTGTAGTGACGCTGATGGCCAGTTGCGAGAAGCAATCCCGTTTGTTCAGCAACGCGAGCCATTTCTTTGCACTGAGCCACATCCCATGCCATCAGCTTTTCGGTCAGCACATGCTTACCGGCACGCATTGCCCGGACGGCTGCTTCGTGATGAATCCAAAGTGGCAAGGCGATGATAACTGCCTCAATGTCATCACGTTCGAGTAGCTCATTATAGTCTGAGTAGACGTCAATCTCTTTCCTAGCGGCAGCTTCGTCGGCGTAATCGTAGACATTGATCAAGCCACGGCGAGCTTCGAGAGCCGAAGGGCTGTAGTTGTCACCGTGGAACGCTCGGTGCTGGCTGTAAGGTCGAACGTCAGCAATTGCTTTGACTTCGATGTAGTCGGGATTAATAGCACCGATAAGGACATTTCCTTCGTCGCCCGTGCCGATAATACCGACGCGAAGCCGATCTCCTTCTGGCTTTGAGTAGCCATAGTACGCTGCGCCCAGGCCGCCTGCTGTGACGGCACCTGCGAGGGTGGCTTGCTCAAGAAATTCACGTCGATCGGGATTCGTCTCAAGGATTTTTTCCGCAACATTGCGGTAGTTATCTTTGCCGATGGCTTTTTGATCGTCGGTTAAATTCATGATCAAGGTCTCGCTAATGTTAAGCCCCGGGTATAAGTCACGGGGTTGAAAATAAAATCGCTAAATAAAAGTATTTATGAGCTAGTCAGTCTGGTTAATTATGACGACTTGCTTTTTGGTTTAATTTCTTATGGTTTATTTACGTGGTTCGATGGCAGGCATCCAAAACGCTTTCGCTAGCGAGTCAAGACCCGCCCACTGGCCGGCGCCCACAGCGGCAATAATGAGTAGGCTAATGACTTCCACTAACTGGTAGAAAAAGTAAGTCGTATCCGAGCCCGCTACCCAAGGTGGTTGTGAAACGATCACTGACAGCAAGAAGCACGCCGCAGCAATTGCCGCAACCCGAGTGAATAAACCTAGGAAAAGACCGATGCCCGAAAGTAGAACGGTCCAAGTAACGAGCCAATCGATATGGTTCAGCCACGATCTTTCGGCTAAAGCCCCTCTGATTCGCTTAGCGGTGGTTCTCGAACTGTCATCGCCCGCCATGAGGGGAGTCATCTCATCAAATAAGGCATCTTCGTAGCTGGCGATTGTTTTGGTCCAAGGTAGTACCGCCTTATAAAGCTCGTTTTCTTTATCGGCAAGTCTTTCGGAATAATACGGTGCCGCATCGTCGGCTTCTTCTTTATCTACCATCTGCTTGTATCGCCAAGCCTCATGCTGCATATCAGTAATCGCAGCCTCTTCGCCAACGAGGTAATAAAGCACCTCTTTGAGTTTGTCGTCGATTAACGATTGAGCTTTTGCAAGATTTTCTTTGTTGGCCATAGGCAATTCGGCGAGTCGGTCATAACTTGCTTGCCATCCTGCCTTGATGCTCTTGAACCAAGCAGCATAAGAAGCTTGTTCCGGAATCCCTTCAATGCTCGGAAGTGGATCCCCTGCTTTAAGCGCCTTGGCAGCTTGGCTGTTATAGCTGGCGTTCCAACTGTCGATCTCTTTCTGGATTTTAGAATCAAGCGAGTTGTATTTACGTGGTACGGCGAGTTCAGCGTAACCATCGTAGGGACCGTTGACAAAACTCTTCATCAGCGGCGCGAATGGTCCTTTTGCTGCACGCAAGAAATAAGCCGAGGTAAAGCTCGAGTCAAGTTTCTTGTAGCCTTCATTAAAGAAGTGCCATCCCGTTGCCAAACGTAGGCACACGAGTAGTAAGATCAGTAGGGTAGAGCGTTTTGCTATCGTCATTATTAAAAAGCTAAATAAATGCCTAGGGCATGTTTGGAAAATGTCTAACCAAAATAGGTTGTATTGTTTAGTCAATCGTCTAGCCGCATCTCTTGAACCCAAATCCATCGCAGGTGCTGCTGCATATAAGAGCTGCGAATGAATAATGAATGCAGTCGATGGCTAGCTAATGTTAGATTGAACTCGTCGTGTATTTGAATCGATGCCTTCTGATGAGGATGCCTTTTGATGAGTTTATTGGTCTCGGCAGTGGCCGATTGACTCTTATGGTTTGCTGCGATGACCTGGATTAGGCAATTCTGATTATAAACGAACTATTAGAAGCTTCTAGACGTCGTTTTGTCGCATCGCTATGTTTTAGAAGTTGCCATTATACTCACCAAACCAGAGCACTGAGCAGTTGGATAGTCCAATTTTGCTGATTGTTGTCCCCAGAATTTAGTCACATGCGTATTGTGCTCTGTTATCCGGTCGAAACTCGTCATAAAAGGCAAATTCTTGAAGCGCTTGAACGCTTAGGAGTCAAGGCCGAACTGGTTGACGCTGGCCAAGAGCGTATTGCTGAGGAATTGCCGACGGCTGACATCTATTGTGGACATGCCAAAGTACCTGTCCCATGGGAAAAGGTGATACAGGCTGGAAGGCTCAAATGGATCCAATCTTCGGCAGCCGGAATGGATCATTGCCTCGTTCCGGCCGTACAAGCTTCTGATATTCCGGTGACAAGCGCATCGGGCGTACTAGCCAACCAAGTTGCCGACCATACGCTTGCTTTGACACTCGGATTATTACGCAGTTTGCCGGTCTTTTTTCGAGCCCAAGGCAAACGAGAATTCATCCGCAGGCCGACTCGTGACCTTCATGAAGCAAAGATCGGGATAGTTGGGTTCGGCGGCAACGGCCGACGGCTAGCGGAAGTGTTGAGAGTCTTTCGAACAGAAATTCATGCAACCGACCTCTTCCCCGAAAACAAACCACCTTATGTTGCAACGCTTCGGCATGCGAACGAACTCGACCAGATGCTCGCCCAGGTTGATATCGTTCTGCTCGCAGCACCATTAAATGACCAAACGAGAGGGATGTTTAATGCTCAGCGACTTAGCTTGATGCGTAAAAACTCTATTTTGGTGAATATGGCTCGCGGACCTTTAGTTGTTGAGTCGGCTTTGGTGGATGCTATCGAGTCAGGCCATCTGGGGGGCGCGGCACTCGATGTAACCGAAGTCGAGCCACTAGCGACCGAGAGCCGATTATGGGACTTGCCTAATGTGATCATCACACCCCACGTTGGGGGGCAAGCTGCTAGCCGAATTGAGGACATGACCGACTTTTTCTGTGATAACCTCGATCGTTTCCTTACTGGAAAACGTCTTAAAAACCTAACGGACAAACAACTCGGCTTTCCTCTCCCGAATGATGCTGCCTGGAATAAGTCAATCTAGGGGCTTTACGCCCTACCGACCTCTTAATGAGTGATCGTTTTGAATGTTTACAGGATAAGTTAGCGTAGATTCCACTTTTTCGGCATTTCCTTTATTTGATTGTGTTAAATACAATACAAGCAAGATTTTTTAGTGATCCCGTAGGTTGAATACTACGAAAAACAATCTGTTCTTTTCACCTTTATGAACGTTTAGGAACGACTGATAGGTCTTTAATTAAATTTAGCTGACCAACTTTTGCAGCTAAATTTAGGGTGTTGATCGAATCCATCAATCGTGACGTATGAATACAACTGTTATCCACCAAAGCCGAACGTTGACGTTTCATGGCCAACAGCCTAAGCCGTCGGAGAATTCGGTATTATGTCGTCGGTACGATGATCTAATCCAAGCCGAACGGCTAGGTTGGACCGAACACCTACATCTCAAACGTTTGCTTGGTACCGGTGGGCAAGGCGTTGTCTATCTGAGCGAACGACGTGGAGCTGATGGGTTTACCCTGCCGGTTGCACTAAAAATATTCTCACCAGAACGTTATTTGGACGAACGTGGCTACGATGACGGCATGCTTCGCATGGCGGAAGTAAGCTGCCGAGTGGCTCAAATTCAGCATGACAATTTGATTGACGTTCACAATTTTGTTGAACGTGATCGAATCCGCGTTCTTCAGATGGAATGGATTGATGGCTACGACCTTGATCTTTTGCTGACGCCTGCCATGCTCGAACGAGTCCGCAATCGAGTTAGTAATCGAAGATGGGAATACATTAACGATGTGATTGTGACGAAAGGCCCAGTCCGTCCTCGACTCAAAGCGGGCATGGCGGTTGCCATTGCTCGTGAGATTCTTGCAGGCTTAGCTGCCTTGCACCGTGAGGAAATCGTTCACGGCGATATCAAACCTTCCAACATTATGATCAAACGGACTGGCAATCCTAAGATTATTGATATCGGTTCGGCCATTGATCTTAACAACCTTCCACTCCAACGTACCTGTACTCCACAGTACGCCGCTCCAGAAATGCTAGAGCGGGAAGAATTTACACCCCGATCCGACTTGGCAAGCCTTGGCTATGTGTTGATCGAACTACTTGCTGGCCGACCACTTTTTGCTGGCATAAACGACTACACCGAGCTACTCGAAGCTAAGCGGACATTGCCGCAAAAGCTGTCTAAGATTTTGCCATCAGAGGTTGCTGACAGTGATT
>CAYGQU010000213.1:0-5858 GCA_964352045.1 uncultured Planctomycetaceae bacterium | reverse complement strand
GTTCATGTTTCCAACGCTGAAAAAATAAATCAGCCAGTGCAAGAATTAGTAAAGCAAAACCGACCCAAAAAACTGTTTCGTAGGCAATGTCCATAAGCAACTTTGACATCGCGGCCATCGCGAATTCGGAGGCTCTTAGCACATTGGCAGAATGACGCCAGACGACCGCTACGCTAACTACCGCAACGATCAGCACCTTAAAAAGACCAAAGCCAAGCTTAGCGGTCGATTGCATCGAGAAGAGGCGACCAAGCCCCGAGATCGGATTGAGCCGACTAATATCAGGGGCAATCCGATCGGGCACAAACATGAAGCCGACTTGTCCGATGCTGGTAATCACTGCCGCCAAGGTAAGGAGCATTAGGAGCATGGCAAGTGGCGCACCAACTTCGTTGAGTAGGCCCTGCGACATGGCGATGAGCATTTGGTCGTCGCTTTTTAGGCTAAGTGGCTCGCTCATGAGCCGACTCATGATGTTCGTTACGCCGATGGCTAAACGCCCACCGAAGAGTTTTAGAAGTCCTGCACCTGCAAGGAGCAAAATTGCCGAACCCAGGTCTTGGCTGTAGGGGACTTGCCCCTTCTCACGAGCTTGCTCGCGGCGGTGTTGTGTTGCCTCAAAAGACTTTTCACCCGATTGGTCAGCCATTACTTAGGTTGCCTGCTATTGCTTGTGTCATTTGCTAAGCAATGACATCAACTTAGCATTAACCCCCTCCTTTGATGGCTGGGATTTCAACCGTTGCGGTTGCTTCAGAGAGACTCACGAGTGCTTCGTTCAGTGGGCCTTGATAAGCCCAGGCGACTGCCCCGATCGACGCCATCATCATGCCTAGCAACAGCATGGCATTGATGCCAAAGCCGACGGCAATCGTGTTAATTTGTGGCAAGGTGCGGCTAATGAGTCCAAGAATCAGCGTGGCCAGAAAGAGGGCAACCACGAGTGGTGCCGCACTGCGTATTCCAAGTTCAAAGCCGATGCTCATCAGATCGAAAAAATTATGCACCATCGAGTCCGTTAACTGAGCTTGGCCAGGAGGTGCATAGTCAAAGGTGGTAAGCAGTGCATCAATCGTTGCCCGATGGCCTCCCATGGCAATGAACAACGCAAGCGTAACAAAGTAGAAGACTTGACCAAAGATTGAAGCGTTGTTACCAAACGCCGGATCCGCTCCTTCGGCCAGTGCCATTCCGCTCATCTGACCGACGATCTGTCCAGCTAGTTGAACGCCACCCAAAATCACCATGAGGCCAAGCCCAAGCGTGATACCGACCACCACTTCCATTGCAGCGGCTACCCCCAGATCGACCAGGGTCGTGAAAGTCGGGCTTGGCATAGACAAGCAAGTGGGGGTCATCACGCCAGCAAGGGCAACTGACAGCAAGGCGCGAATACGCATGGGCATCGAGGCGTTGCTAAGCAACGGACCTGTCGCAACGAGGCCACTTACGCGGGAAAGGACCAGCGTAAAGACGATTGCCATGTCGGCTAAAGATTCTTCAAGACCTGACATCGACGCAAACAATTAAGGAAGTTCGGTTGCAAATTGATAGGGATAGGAAAGGATCACAACGTACTCGGAATCCCGGCAAAGAGATTCTCAGAGTACTGGATCAACTGCTGCAGAATCCAAGGCAAGCTAAACGCGAGGGCAGCCGCCATAGCGATCAACTTTGGCACGAACGCGACGGTCTGCTCTTGCACTTGGGTCAGCGCTTGAAGCAACCCAATTCCAAGACCAACGACTACACCTGCCACGAGAATCGGAGCGGTAATAATCGTTGTGATAAGCAACGCATCGCGACCAAGATCGACAGCAATTTGCGGGTCCATAATTGTTTCTCTATTTCTGAATAGCTAGAAATTAGCTTTTGATATTGATTTATTAGTTGCTAGGAGCCGGAAGCGTTAGCTCCCGGAGATGCGGAGTTTGTGATTCGCACTGGGGGCTGAGGCTTCCGGCTTCTAGACTATTTTATGGGTCGTTGTTTATGTGATAAAACTGTCGAGCAGCATGCCGATTACGAGACGCCAACCATCGACCAGTACAAACAGTAACAATTTAAAGGGTAAGGAAATCAACACGGGTGGTAACATCAGCATACCCATTGAAATTGTGATGCTGGCCACCACGATGTCGAGGATGACAAAGGGAAGGTAAACTTGAAATCCAATCAAGAACGCTGTCTTGAGTTCGCTAAGCATATAGGCGGGCAGCAACGCGGCAATCGGCACTAGACGCTCCCCCACTTTTGCGTCGTGGTAGACGTAGTCTGCCGATAGGTCACCCGTTGTGGGGTCAATTTCATCGGGCAGTCGACGCAGAAACATTCTTACTTGTTCGGCATTGCCGGTGCGCTCGATCTGGTTCCCCATAAATTCACGGATTGGCCCCGACGCTTTTTCAAAGGCTTCTTCTAGGCTTAGCTCGCCTGCCGTGTAGGGGGCGATTCCTTCGTTGTAGCTTTGGGTCCAAACGGGGGTCATTAGCAGTAGTGTTAAGAACAGTGCGATCGAGGTCAGCACTTGGCCAGGCGGCGCTTGTTGGGTTCCCATCGCTTGACGGAGTAAACCAAGCACGACGATTACCCGGACGAAGCTCGTGGTCATCAACAGCACGGCTGGTGCCAAGCTGATAACGGTCAGCAACAGCATGATCTGGAGCGATGAGCTTAATCTTTCGGGCGAAGTCCATTCTTTGGGGCCACCGAGACCGAAAAGCGAAGGGCTTTCTTCGGTAGCGATTTGCTGTCGGCTACTACCTGAAAGCGTACCAGGATTGGTCGCAATTTGATTCGAGCTAAGGCGGCTCGTGGCATCGCTGTTTTCAGAAAGCGAATTCGTTCTACGAACGCCTTGGTAGTAACCTGCTTGGGCGACGCCTGATTCTTGGCTATAGGCTTGGCTTTTTGATTGGGTCCGAATCGCCTGGGCTGTCGCCGACTGGGCACCGCAGACGATGCCAAGCACGAGGATAAACAAAAGCAATGTTTGATATCGTCTAATTTTACGCTGCATGCGAACGTCCTCCGGGGGTGTTCGCGTATGCGGCTGCCAATCGCTGGGCGTCGTAGTGGACGTTGTCACGATCCTGATAACGAGCATCTTGGAAGCGAGGGTCATCGTAGGCGGGCGCTTCCTCGCCCAAGAAACCTTCTACTGCTGGTCCGTTTGCTAATTGCTGGAAGACACGTTCAAACTCAGCGTTCGAGCCACGCCCAAGCGCCTCTTCGCTCAGTTGAAGAAGTCGTTGAACTTCTTCCGGGTCCTCGATCTCGGTGAGCGTTTCGGCGCCATCGGCGGTAACCGATACGAGTAAGAGTTTATTGCCTAACTTGAGTAACTGAGCTGTTTGTCGACTCGACAACACGACACGACCAAGGACTTCGGCGACTTCATTCGGTAACACGCGTGCCGATCGTGGCATACTCTTGCGTGCAACCCAACCAGCAACCATCACAAGCCCTAGTACCACCGCCAGACCCGAACCCATGGTAACCATCGAATTGGTCGAGGGCCTCCAGGTAAGTAATTCATTGAATGGTGAATTAACACGTTCAGCTCCCTCACTAACCACGGCAGCGCTAAAACCTAATTTCCGGGTATCAGAAGTTTCTTCTGATACTTCGCTTGTTGCTTCGCTCGTTGCTTCGCGAGCACTCTCCGTTGGCTTTGTTGTATTCTTTAGCTCTTTGACCGGTTCGGCTGCTAAGACGGAGCCAATTTTTTCGATTAAAGGATCTGCTGGTGGTTTGGCTTTGAGCTTCGTTGTTTTGGCTGCTACCAATTCATCCGAAATGGCTTCCTGCCCTGTAGGTTCAAAATCGGGAACCGATGATTCGGTTGCTTTTACTTTTTTTATCGAAGTGGTGGCTAAGCGTAACTCATTGGTCAATGCTGGCTTGAGGTCATGCTGGACCGTAGCAAACGTTTGCTGAGGTAATCCTGAAGGTCCGGCACTATTTCGATTGTTGTAGCTAGAGTTAGGCCCCATGGCGCGCGAGCTACTCATACCCGAGGCTGAATGGAGCGAACCGGGACGGAAACGATCGTACGCCGAAGGACGCGTGGCAAGTTTCTGGTTCGTATTACCATCGGCAACAACCTCGCTAACGAGAGTTGTCGAAAGAAGTATCGTACCAAGTAATAGAATTCGGGCAGCGGTCATGTTTGCTTCCAAAGCAAAAGATTTCAGCGCAGCATCCTTGCACGCTGTTTCTTAGAGAAAGCTATAGAAAAAGCTCAAGTCAACGACCAGAGCAAACCGACAGCCAAATTTTTTGCTGCGGTGCTAGCACATTAGATTATGCTAGCAATTCGATTAATCACCAATCATAGGAACCGCCAATTGGTACTCGGGCGACGACAATTAAGCGACGGCACTATCACCAACAACGAGTTCGGTGATTCGCACACAAAAATTGTCGTTCAATACAAGCACTTCACCCCGTGCAATGATTCGACCATTTGCATAGACATCGACCGGATCACCAGCCAGTTTGTCTAAGGTAATAACCGCATCACCTTGCAGACGGAGCACGTTTTCAAGCGACATGCGCGTGCGGCCCAATTCGATTTTGAGATCTAGCTGAACGTCGCGTACCAATTCGAGCGTGGCCGACTGGTCGTTGGCAGGGGTACCGCCAAAATCTTCGAGATGAAAAGGTTGAACACCCGGTGGGAGCGATCCCAACGGCTGATCGATCGAGGCAATCGCTTCTTCCGCACGATTTAACAGGAGTTCAACGTCCGAAGGAGTGATCGTGCCATCATCGGTATTGGAAGTGCTCTCTATTGGAGGAGCAGCCGTTGCTGTTGGGGCAGACGCTGGTGCGCCACCCGATAGCAGGGCTTCGATCTCATCTTGTCCCATCGGCAGATCATCGTCGGAGCCAGCCGATGGATCCTTTGCTTTTTCCGCAGGTTTGGGCGCAGCTCCGCTTGCTGCTTGCGCAAGTAACGATTCGATATCGTCTTGGTCGAGTGGGTCCGATCCGTCGGACATGACGTTGTTCCTTGACAGTTTACCTAAACAGGTTTCTTCATATCAGCTTGTTCGGCAAGCATGCTAGCGTTCGACAAAGTTAATTTTGGTGAAAACGACTTCAATTACGAAAGGTCTTCCCAACGCACGGTTGGTCTTCTCAAGTATTTGCCTTTTGATCAACCCCAGACCGGCACTGCTGAGGTCACTTGTCTTGGCTCCATGCATGGTCATAACAATTTGTTCGTGAATTCGGCTCTTGTTTTTTTCGTATTCCGCATTGAAATCATCTAATTCCGATGCTAGCACCACAGCATAGACCGAGAAATCAACGTTGAGCGTTTTATCCACATTGGGATCAAATCGAGTGATATTCGCGCGATGTAGTTGCACTTCAATGGTCTCTTTGTCTTGATCAATTGGATTCTCATCCAGATCAATTTCCTCGATAAATTCTTCTCCCTTAGCCGCAATCGAAAGATCACGTGCGAGCTGTTCAGTTTCTTTAGCGGTGGGGATAAGCATCGAGGCAGCTACGAGTTGCACAACGACGAGGACGCCAACGATGGCGATCGCTTTAACAAGCCCCATAAGTCCAGGGCCTTTTGGAGTTTCGATTTCGGTTGTTTCTTCAGCCATGGTTTGTTTCCTTCAGCCATTCTCAGTCAGGTGAGCTTTAGCCGACAAAAATCAGATTTTGGTAATGGGTTCGTCCCACATGAGGACTTCAACTCTTGCGTTGATTTTTCTATTCGCTTCGCCATTGCGACGATCAAGTGGTTCGTTTGATCCAGCTGAACTTATGCGGATTCGTTCTTGGTCAATCCCTAATCCGATCATAAATTGCATAACAATTTTTGCACGATCATGAGC
>CAYGQU010000212.1:0-5883 GCA_964352045.1 uncultured Planctomycetaceae bacterium | reverse complement strand
AGTTGGGCGTGAACATCGAAGCGTCGATCGAGCAGGTCGAGGCATGTCTTGAGGAACTCGGCATCTGCTTCTGCTTTGCGCCGCTAATGCATCCGGCGATGAAACATGTCGGAGCGGTTCGTAAGAAGCTTGGCATACGAACGATCTTCAATGTGCTAGGCCCTTTGGCTAACCCCGCTCGGGCACCGTTTCAATTACTTGGAGCAGGCCTACCCGAATTGCGTCCCTTGCTTGCCGGTGCGATGGAAAGGCTTGGCAAGGAGCATAGCACTCAAGATTGGAAAACAATGGTCGTCAGTGGCGAAGATGGCATGGGCGATGTCACCATCAATGGCAAAACCGACGTGACGATTGTTAGCCCTACTGGGCAACAGCAACTGCGCTGGAAACCTGAGGACTTTGGCATCGAACAAAGCCCCACCATGGGACTCGTTGTCGAAAGTCCTGAGCACAGTGCAGCCGTCATACGCAAAGTACTCAAAGGAACACCTGGTTCTGCTAGAGATATTGTTCTTCTTAATGCAGCAGCTGCTCTCCTGTGTGCCGGTCTTGTTGGCTCACCAAAAGAAGGGGCTGATAAAGCGTCCGAAGCGATCAACTCGGGTGCCGCTGCCGACTTGCTGGCGAAGCTAGCAGAACGCTCGCATGCTACTGCATAAGCAGTCTCTAGATGCATTCGTTGCGAATAAACAATTATAAGATATCCGTAAATATTACTGAACTGATAGTTTCCATCCTGCGTAAGGGTAACATGACAGGCGGGTTAATCATGCTTTATCAGGAGGAATAAGCGATGTCTATTTCAGCACAAGTCGATGAGCGAGCGGTTATCATCCCCTTTCGACTACACGGAAGTCGATCACGCGGAGGGCGATCACGTGGAGGTAGGGAAGGCTTGCAGCTCGAATCTACATTAGGCAAATCCTCGGCACACGAGGTGCTGGTCGAGTGCCGTCAAATTCGCAATGAATGGAGCTGCGAAGAAGAACGGCGCCGTCGCCGGTTGGCAGACGTGATGCAAGTACGCTTGCTTGACTCACTGACTTCTTAGTTTTTCATTTTTTTCCTGCTGCGCTATTGCCGCTTCTCTCCCAGCTTGGATGGCTGGTAGAAGCAATGAAATTAAGACGCCGGATATCATAATCAATACCAATTGGTTGTACCGAGCATCTCCTGCCCGTAAGTTAGCAACCAAGAATGCTTTTTTTCCTTTACGCAAGGGACGATAAGCTTTTACTTTATATTCACCCATTCTCATTGCGTACTTAGCGGCTGCTTGCTGAATCGGATCATCACTTGCAAGCATCTGCGAATAAGGGCTTGTTGGATCATTCTCTATTAGCGCCTTAAACTCCGCGAATCCTTCGGTCATTAAGGAATCTAGTTTATTAGCATCTTCTTCTGAATTGGCATACGCGCGGATATAGCTATCCCGCTCTGCGCTCAGATCTAGCGTTGCAATAACTCCGTTGAGAAGTCCTACCATATCGAGGTACTTATGGTGCTGTGGCTCGACTTTAGATCGAGCTGCCATCATTCCCATCTGAATAAGTGGCTGAATCGGCTTGAGCATGATCGAGAAATGGGCATCATTCTCAGCACCGCCGCCACCGTTCATCGCACGTGCAAGTGGGTTGGGTTTGGCATCTTCAGCTGCTAGCTTCATCATTTTGTCGAGCATTCCTCGGGGCGCAGCTATGAGTTTGTAATCGGTAGGCATATACAGGCAGGGAATCGTGGGGTCGTTGCTTTCAAAGAAAGGTCGGCCCTTCAGGCTCGTGCTTGTAGTCACTTTGTTCAGCGCATCAAGCACCTCTTTATTTAGATCCGCTAATGACATCGGCTCGGTTAAATCTACCACCACCGCATAGTAAGGCTGCATTCCTAGCGGTGGCTCGGCGATAGCGGTAATGCGTCCGATGCTGTTGGCTGAAATGCCCAGATACTTTTGACTGGCTGCTTCCAATACTTCCGTTGGAAGTAATACCATATTCGGATGCGACAGCAACTGCGCTGGCTTTATCGTCAAAGCGGCTATGCTTTCACCCGTTAAATGGTCAGCAGCCGTCGGTACGGGCGTACTAGGCGTGGCCGCTTTCGCAACCAGCAGCGGTGTGCAAAAAACAAGCAACGCCACAAGACAATGTAGTTCTAGCGCACGCCGAAACTTAGCGAGAGTTTCAATCGTCATCTGACTTATTTCACCAAGCAAAAGAATTGTGTGGAGAGATTGAATTCCATTAATGCCCTACATCTTACCGAATCTGATTGAGACAGGGAACCAAATACTGACAATCTCATCGAGCGATTCGAAATGGGGAGACGGATAAACGCGGATTAAAGGGAAAGATTTGCGCGGATCGATCCTTCCTATTTGTCGAATGAATGCTTCGATTCAATCACTCGACGGGATCAGTTTGATATGGATTATAACTTACCAATCTCCCGTTCATAAAATCAAAAAATCCGAGCTCATCCTGTTATCGAACCGCGTTTATCTGCGTCTTTGTTTTTCGATTGGTACGAAACACCCAAGGATCATCGACCGCTCGTTTTGCCCCAAGTATCACGCAAGGTAACGGTTCGATTAAAAACTGGTTTACCCGCCACGCTGTCGATCGGATCGGCATAAAAGTAACCGACTCGCTCGAATTGATATCGCGTATCCACTGGTGTTTCGGCCAACAAGGGCTCGATCTTAGCCGTGATGGCTTGTAGAGAACCAGGGTTGATGTTGTCGAGAAAAGTTTTTCCCTCCTCGGTCTTATCTGGAGTTTCGACGCAAAATAAGTGATCGTAGAGCCTAACCTCAGCTTCGGGCGCCTCCTCGGGAACCCAATGAATGGTCCCTTTCACTTTCTTGCCATCAATCAATGCGGTCGTATCGGGATTGAACGAGCATCGAAGTTCGCTCACATTACCATCGGCGTCTTTGATGACTTCGTTGCAGGTGGCGATGCCTGCTCCTCTTAGACGAACCGATCCCCCTGGCTTGAAGCGAAAGAATTTCTTCGGAGCTTCTTCCATGAAATCGTCCTGTTCGACGTAAATTGTCTTAGTCAGCGTTAGCTCCCGCTCACCTTGCTCAGGATACTGCGGATGATTCGGCAAGTGGCAAACCTTTGGTTCGGTGAGATCGGTCAGCGTCACCTTTAGCGGTTCTAAAACAGCCATTCGGCGAAGTGCGATTTCGTTGAGGTTCTCACGCAGTGCATCTTCGAGCCAAAGCATATCGATCAAGCTGTCTTGCTTTGTTACTCCAATGCGTTCACAGAATGCGCGGATCGCTTCGGGCGTATAGCCACGACGACGCAACCCGCGAATCGTTGGCATGCGTGGATCATCCCAACCGGCGACATGTTTTTCTTGCACTAACTGAAGCAATTTACGTTTGCTTGTAATGGTATAGGTCAGCACAAGCTTGGCGAATTCAATTTGCCTCGGCTTATAGGTTGGCAACAGCTTCAGCATTTGAAGTTGTTCTAAACACCAATCGTAGAGGGGGCGATGGTTTTCAAACTCAAGCGTGCAGATCGAGTGTGTGATCCCTTCGATCGCATCGCTTTGACCATGCGTGTAATCATAAGAGGGATAAATGCACCATGCATCGCCAGTCCGTTGGTGATGCGCCTTCTTGATGCGATACATGACGGGATCGCGAAGATTTACATTCGGAGAAGCCATGTCAATCTTCGCCCGTAAGGTTTTAGCCCCATCGGCAAATTCACCTGCCCGCATTTTAGCGAAGAGGTCAAGATTCTCGTCGATCGTTCTTTCGCGGTAGGGGCTATTAGTGCCCGGCTCTTTCAGCGAGCCACGATGCTCACGCATTTCATCAGCATTTAGATCACAGACGTATGCTTTGCCCGCTTTGATTAACGCGACGGCCCAATCATAAAGCGTCTCGAAGTAGTCACTCGCATAAAAGAGACGATCTTCCCAATCCGCACCGAGCCACCGGACATCGTCCATGATCGCATCAACGTACTCTTGCTCTTCCTTAGTAGGGTTCGTGTCATCAAACCGAAGGTTGAATTTTCCGCCATACTCTTGCGCAAGACCAGAGTTAAGACAAATGCTTTTTGCATGCCCGATATGCAGATAACCATTTGGTTCGGGTGGGAAACGTGTATGCACTTGGTCGTATTTTTTGGCAGCCAGGTCCTCGTCGATAAACTGCTGAATAAAATTCCGTGACTCGGCGATTGGCTTGTCTTCGGACGGATTGGAGGTAGCTTTGCTAGACATCGGCAGAGTGCTTCAAGTTCGGAGGGATATTCATGGGTAGGTCAATCGTCAGAGACATCTTTCTGACTTCCCCCAATCTACCAAACCGGTCGCGATCGGGTCAGAGCAGCTTTTCAGCGAGAATAAAGCTTTTATTGTTGCTCCGAACGGTGCCTGACTGCTGTTAGCTCGGTATATTTGTATGACAGAGGCTGTCAAAAAAAATCAGTTTTATAAAATTCCTTCGAAGCTTCAAAGGACATGAAGAAGAAACGAAGGATTTGAACCATGGCGACAGTGCGAACAGGGCTAAAACAGCGAACAGGGCGACCCCCTACTAACCTTCTTGCCTTGAATCTGTTGATGATCGGCTAATTCCTACCCAATTGTACTTACGGCTACCGCCGTGTCCTTCGTGTCGCCTTAGTCAACATATTAGTCGATTATTTTTTCTTCGTACCCTTTGTCCTTCGCGGTGCCATTTCTTACTATTCATTCTTTAATTACCAAAGCCAACTACACGAAATCAAGATGCCCGAGACACCTAAACTACGCATCAAGCAACTAAACGAAGCTGAAGTCAACGAGGCTGGCGAGTTCGTCCTCTACTGGATGGTTACCAATCGGCGAATGCACTGGAACTATTCGCTCGATCGCGCTGTCGAGTGGGCGACCAAGCTTGGTAAACCACTCGTCGTGTTTGAAGCTTTGCGTTGCGACTACCGATGGGCCAGTGATCGGCTTCATTGGTTTGTGATTCAGGGGATGGCCGACAATGCTGCCGTGAGTGCGGACTTGCCAGTGACTTACTACCCTTATCTAGAAAAGAAGAAAGGGTCTGGAGATGGACTGCTTGAGATGTTATCCAACAAAGCAGCAGTGATTGTCAGCGATGAATTTCCAACCTTTTTCATCTCGCGTATGCAAGCACAAATAGCGCCCCGTCTGCCGGTGCTCATGGAAGTTATCGACTCGAATGGCATGCTCCCGATGCGTGCAACCGACAAAGTCTTTAGCCGAGCTTATGACTTTCGTCGTTATTTGCAAAAAGAGCTGAAGCCATTTCTTTTTGAATCTCCCCAGGAGAATTCTCTTACGTCGGCAAAGATCCCCGATGACTACAAGTTGTCTGCAAAAATATCAAAGCGTTGGCCCATGGCCGATGTTAAGAAGTTGGCCGCCGATCCAAAATGCTTGACCGACTTTCCCATTGATCACGAGGTAGGTCTTGCCAGCTTTGATGGTGGCGAATCGGCCGGCGTTGCTTGTTTGCGCGACTTCCTCGAAGAACGCTTCGCGAGATATGCAGAGGACCGTAGCAATATGGAAAACGGCGCTGCCAGCGGCTTATCCCCTTATTTACATTTCGGTCATCTGTCGTCACACCAAGTCTTTGCCGAAGTGACGGAAGCCGAAGGTTGGAATCCAAGCCAAATCTCGGACAAAGCCAACGGCGCTCGCGCCGGTTGGTGGGGCGCATCCGAGACTTTTGAAAGTTTTATGGACGAGTTCATCACTTGGCGCGAAGTAGGTTACAACTTTTCTTCAAAACGGCAAGATTACAATCGCTTTAGCTCATTACCCGACTGGGCGAAAGCAACGCACGCCGAGCATGCCGACGATGCGGGCAGGCATATGAGTTGCTCCTATGTGGGG
>CAYGQU010000211.1:0-5902 GCA_964352045.1 uncultured Planctomycetaceae bacterium | reverse complement strand
GGGGAGGTTGTCGAATCATTTTTTGAATCCAATACCGACCGACGCCGCATTTCGAGTTCACGGATTCGCGATTCGGGTACACTTAGTACGAGCCTCAGGCGATCGTTTTCGACAATTTCAAAGCTAGTTGTGTTGGGATTGACCGATTCGCCCGCCTCGACCATGCGGCGAAAGATGACGCCATCAATCGGCGAAACGAGGACTGAATCCTCTAGGTTCTTAATCGTAATCTCGTGGGCTGCACGACGGAGCGCAAATTCAGTCAAGTCACTTTGGTAATCGGCTTCGGAAATAGCGCCGGGCGTGTTGTCGCGAATGCGGCGACTTCGTTCGAGATCGGAACCTGCTAGCTCTAGTTGGGCGGCAGCCTCGTCTTGGCGAGCTTTGAGGACTCGATCATCAAGCCTAGCAAGGACTTGCCCTTTCGTTACCCTGGCTCCATCATCGAGGGCGCTGCCCTGCGAATCGGTACCTAGCTCACTAATTCGTCCCCCTACTTCGAAACCTAAGGAATAAGTTTCCCATGGACGAACTTTTCCACTGAAAGCGACTTTAACTTCTGACCAAACAGGCTCAATAGGATCGGAATTGACTAAGGCCTTCGGTGCAGCCGAGGTAGGAAGCGAAGCGACTCCGAAAGAATCACCTAGCGTATCTAGATCGGTATTGGGGCGACTAACCCAATACATTACGCCCGTTGCGAAGAGCGTGAGAATAATCAAGAACAGGTACCGACCTACATTGAGGGCGTGTTTCACCATGCTGTCATTGCCTTGTTCAAAAAATTATCGGCTCGATATTGAGATAGAAGCTGTGTTATTTCTCGCCCACTAATCATGGGAGACAACCTTTCTTCGGAAATAGTTCGTTAGCAAAGCGTATTACGATGCGACCGATTATTGGAAATCGAATCAAGTCACCGGATATTCATCGCAACTTATAAACTAGTAGGTGTTTAGCTTTTTTTCTTAGGTTGTTGTTCCTTCATCGTAGCCAGCCACTGCCAACTGAGCAACGTCCTGATGACGTGACAAAGATTCGCATCAACGCAGGCAATTTGTTGCCACGACCAACGACTGAAGCTAGCTCAGTCGGTTGTCATGCCTGGGGCAGTTCCAAAGGCCATTGCCAGGGAGAGCGCATTGAACGCCATGTGGGCCACGACACATGGGGCTAGGCGGTGCGTTTGGCGATAGATGTATCCTAGGAAGCATGCCAGCACGAACAACGCGACCGGGGCATACCCTTGGCCGGTGTGCGCGATAGCAAAGGCGAGTGAACTGACCAAAATAGGCCAAGCTTTCTTCTGTTGATTTTCAATCGTTGTTGTTTCGATATCAGAAATCGTTTGCTCGTCTGCAATTTTTTCGAGCCAACCTTGCAGCATAATCCGAAACGAAAACTCTTCAAAAAGCGGAGCAACGACCACTGCCATCAAGGCCGCCACCATGAGCATCGTCCCACTTGGATCGTTCATTAAATCTTCGAGAACTTGGTGCGAAGTTGGCGCACCAAGAAGTGATACGAGTAGGAATTGCACCGCATAAACTGGCAGCAAGGCGGCCGCAAATGTCATCAGGCCTAGTCCTGCGTCTTTGCCAATTTGTTTAACCGATGTTGGCAAGCCAAAGTCAGTCCAATTCGCGCAAACCTGCATCCTCTGCCAACCGATCATGAGGACGACAAGCAAAGCGCTCGTGACGGCATACTGTCCGGCAACCGACAGGTCAATTTTTGGGGTATCTTCCAACTGAATCGCGAGGGGATCACTGTGAGGTGAATCAATCTCAGGCGGATCGGAAGCGACATCGGTAGCAAAAAAAGTAATTGCTGCAAGCACGACGGCCATGACGGCTAGCGCTGCACCATCGGCACCCCAGGGAACCGGTTGACGATCCTCATAAGGGACAGCGTCTAAGCCACGTAACTGTCGGTTGATAACAACATACCAGGCGGTTACGCAGAGAAGTGTTATGAGAAGCAGCAACGGACTCAGCCAGGGAGCTAGTGTGACTTCAGGCACCACCTGGGCAATAGGCAAAGGGGCCATGTTTAAGACTTCTCCTGAGCATTTGCAATTGGATCGACTGACATCGAACCCCTTGCCATTTGTAATGCGGAAACGACATAGCCCCAGCCCGACCAAACGGTAAGTACCAGGCTAATGCCGACCGAAGCGGTAATCAGCCAAGTTGCATTGTCGGCCAAAATACTCCACCAACCTGCTAACCAAAGCAAACTCGAAGCAGCCGCAATACATTGCCAAGCCATTTTTTGCTTACCCAGCCACTTTGCCGAGAAATCGCCCCCTTGTGCTTCGACAAAACTACGAAGCGCGGTAACAAGAATTTCGCGGCCCATGATTAATACTGCCATCCAAGGGGCAATCCCTGCCCGGGGCTCCGCTGCTAGAAAAACAAAGACGCCACAAATTAAAAGCTTGTCGGCAAACGGATCGAGTACCCTACCGATTTGACTCACTTGGTTAAAGCGGCGTGCCCACCAGCCATCAACCCAATCGGTTCCGGCAGCTACGAGAAATAAGACAAACGCGAGGCCATAAGAGGCCAATGACAATGCTACAAAGCAAGCGATCGTCAAGCCGATTCTAGCAAGCGTTACCATATTGGGTACACTGGTAAGCGTACCGATGGGTACCGTTTCGTCAGAATTGCTATGTGTCATTTGCTCGATTCTTTCTGATTTACAAACGCCTTAATGGGGTTCGTTAACCGCCACGACGGCAAGGTCGTAGTCGGTTCGGGCAACGACTTCGCACGAGACAAATTGCCCCAGCTTAAGACCCTCGCCCGTGACGTAGGCGATGCAATCGACATCAGGGGCGTCGGCTGCGGTACGACCGATCCATGCACCCGCTTCCCCAGGTATCTTGGAGTCGATCAAGACTTCGATTTGACTTCCAACCTGTTGATCACCCCAATCAAAAGCTACTTGCTGTTGGATTTCCATCAAACGGTCATAGCGTGACTGTTTCAGTTCTTCCGGCAAATGATTGGGAAGCTTTGCGGCAGGTGTGTCGGGCTCGAGTGAGTAAGTAAACACCCCAAGACGTTCAAATTTTTGTTCTTCGACAAAAGCACAAAGTTCTTCGAACTCGGCGTCGGTCTCACCTGGGAAGCCGGTGATGAGCGTCGTACGCATCACCAAACCAGGAATCCGTTTGCGAAGCTTGTTAATCAGCTCGCGCGTTGGCCCCGAAGCGACTCGGCGTTGCATCCGTTTGAGCATGCGGTCGTTAATGTGCTGGAGTGGCATATCAAGATAGGGGACAATCTTCTTACTGGCCGCGATGGTGTCGATCAACTCATCGGTAAAGTACATCGGATAGAGGTACATGAGGCGAATCCATTCTAGCCCCTCGACTTTTTCCAATTCATTAAGCAGCTCAACCAATCGAGGTTCGCCGTAAAGGTCCATGCCATAGTAAGTCGTATCTTGGGCAACAATAACTAGCTCGCGGACGCCATCTGCTGCCAGCTGTTTTGCTTCGGCAATCACTTCTTCAATCGGTTTGGTTGCGTGTTTACCACGCATTTTAGGAATTGCACAAAAAGTGCAAAGCCGATCGCATCCTTCGCTGATCTTCAGATAGGCAAAATGGTTGGGCGTGATCCGCATCCGATCGCGGTCAGTGAGTGGTCTTGCCGGGGCAGGGCGGAAAACAAGTCGTTGCTCTTCGAGCCCTCCGATCAACCGATCGGCGACCCTTGTCACTTCATCGCGACCAAATACGCCTACGAGATGATCAATCTCGGGCCTCTCTTCGAGCAGAACCTCTTGTTGTCGTTCGGCAAGACAACCCGAGACGATAACGCCTTTAAGCTTGCCTTGGCGTTTGAGCTCGAGCATTTCGTCGATCGCAGCAAACGACTCGGTCCGTGCCTTTTCAATGAAGCCGCAAGTGTTGACGATGGCAAAATCAGCATTGTCAGCCGAGGGAATCAATTCGTAACCATCAAGCTGAAGCATGCCGAGCATTTTTTCGCTGTCTACCAAATTTTTGGGACAGCCCAGGCTAACAAACGTATAGCGACCTTTTGGGCCTTCCGCTCGTTCCAGCTCGGTCGTGAAATTTTCGTTCTTAGTGGACTCGGTCAAAGTAAGTATCCCTGGCCATTTGGTTGGCTAATTCTAGGTGTCCCCAAATGTCACTCCCTTTGTGAACTCAAGCAAAGGGATGCTTTCCCAACAAGAGGAAAGCAAACATAAGGCAATTCCATATTGTGATGCCCGCATGGCATGCGTCGCAAGGCATTGAATTCGATTCCTGGGTATTTCGACCCGGTGTCAGTTCGTTGTCACTCTTAAGTTAGTGAATTTATAGCGGTTCTGCTTGATCCGTCGGGTAGAGATGGTATGGTGTACATATTAACACTAACAGCTGTGGGAGCGAACCATGATTGCCGATATTCCCCTTGATGAGTACCAAATCGCCCTCGACCGCTGTGCAGCGGACATACTCTGGGAAGCCGCGATTGATACACCCCCGGTTAATTCTTTTCGGCTGGCCGAACGCATTGGGATCCGAATTGCTAAGGATGAAAATTTATCGGGACGAGCCCGATTTGTCCGCCTTGGCGGGGGAAGAGAAACCATTTTTCTGGGTAAGGAGGATCGGCGAGAGCGTCGTCATTGGTCAGTTGCCCATGAGGTGGGGGAAGCGCTTTCGCATCGCGTCTTTGGCATGTTGGGGGTGGAGCCCCCTGATTTGCCTCCGGCAAGTCGAGAAGTGATCGCCAACGAACTTGCGTCGCGATTGCTCTTGCCAAGGCGTTGGTTCCAGTCGGTCTGCAACGAGTGCGATTCTGATCTGGAAGAGCTAAAGCGAGTCTTTTCGACAGCGAGCTACGAATTAATTGCTCGTCGGCTGCTTGATTACGATACACAGCACTTAACCATTACGCTCTTTGACCAAGGAGCAATGACTTGGCGTCGCACGAATTTAGGTTCAGTCGGATCGCCTCACCCTGTCGAGTGGCAATGCCAACGTCATGCCCATTTGCGGAATGAACCGACCTGGGCCGGCACCGATTCCCTTGTAGATAGTGGCCTACTTAGAGTCCGCTGTTGGCCAATTCACGAGTCGGGTTGGCGACGTGAGATTGTTATCAGCGAGCCAGAATTGACTTGGTAGAAGCCAGAATTGACTTGGTAGAAGCCAGAATTGACTTGGTAGAAGATCGACGAGTGTATTTCCCAGCCATATTGAAAGATCACTAGGCCGCTTGAATGCTGGTAGGGGAATAAACTGATTCGTATTGATTGGTTGGCGTCGTTGCTTGGTGTTTTCCTAAGCTTTTTTCGATTGCCTGTTCGAGTGCATGCACCAAATCATCCGCATCGCACGGCAGTCCAACGACTTCCGATGCACCAATCGCTTGAGCAGCCCTGACCGTTTCGCGGCGCGGAAAGTCAAGCAAAGCAACCACGGGTAGCTCGGCAATATTGCTAAGTGATTTGGTACTTGTTGTGCTTTGAAAACGATTGCAAAAGTGGCGTAAACTATCGGCTTCCAACCCGTTGAGTTGCTTTCCGATCCAGATCCCCGCAATTTGTCCTTGAATCGGATCTTTTATCAAATGCAATTCGTCAGGCAGTCGGGATTGAACAAGGAAGCCGTACGGCAAGAGGGCACACCGGAGAGCACTAGTCAATTCAATATCTCCCGCTGCCTCGACAAGTTTTAGTGATGAGTTATTAGACAATGTCTTTTCGATCGTTATTTCACCGAATTCGGTTTTATTCTTCGGATCGAACCGATCAACTAGCCAACGGTTCCACCACCGAGGCCAGGCGTGCCAAAAGATGCGTTGCCACGCCTCGGGTACTTTGCCAGTTCTTCCTTCCCCTTCGCACCATGTGCCCAAGAGTTGAACTAAGC
>CAYGQU010000210.1:4366-5952 GCA_964352045.1 uncultured Planctomycetaceae bacterium | reverse complement strand
GCAAGTAAGCATTCTTCTTTTGCTGCCTTCGCAACACAAATAACACGGTCCAAAAGCATATTGTGTTTCCAGCCCGATCGAACAGGGAAGCAGGTATGCCGAACGCCCAGTCGCGGCATCTTCAGGCCCAGCATGGCGATGCCCCCATAGGTAATGGCATGAGGATCGTTTAGCAGAACGATATCGGCATGGTTTTTTTTCAACCATTGCCGAAGCCTCCACATCGCGGTTGGATTGCGTCCTTTGCCAGGTAGGATTAATCGGGGCAAAGTATTTTGCTTGGCTGCCCATGCTAGCATTTTGCTTTCTTTGGGCGCAGCTAGCATTACCTCAACCCCTTTTTGACGGAGTCCGAGCAGCAGCTGGGCGAGTAGATTTTCTCCTCCCCCCCAACCTAGTTGCGTGCTAACAAAAGCAATTTTCATGATCTGAGAAACCAAAACAACGCGGTACAAGTAGCTAACGAGAAGTTGACTTTGTAGCGGATGCTCGCTTCACAAAGCAACAACAGTTGCTAGTTGTTAACTCCTCGATGGATTGCGGTTACATCAGGTTTTGCGGATCGCTACAGTTCTTTTTGACTGCTAAATAGTACTTGTCATTTTCGCATAGCAAATAGAACAAAATGAACCAATCGGCAGATCCATCCATCAGCGTTGTCATGGCTGTACACAATAGTGGGCCCTACTTACGGCAAGCGCTAGCTAGCATCCGTTGGCAGACCTTTACCGACTGGGAATGCCTTTGTGTAGACGATGGATCGACAGATGAAACGCCCGAAATTTTAGCTGATTTTGCGGCAGTTGATCCTCGTTTCCGAATCTTTCGTCAAGAAAAATCAGGCATTGTCGCCGCTTTAACGTTGGGCGATGGTGCTGCAAAATCAAATCTTATAGCCCGTATGGATAGCGACGATGTCGCACTCCCCAGCCGCCTTGCCAAGCAATTTAATTTTCTACTAAAAAATCCCGACTGTGTGGGGGTCGGTGCCAATGTGCAGTTGATTGATCCTGCCGGCTCGCCAATCGAAACGAGTCGCTATGCAATTGAGCACGAAGAAATAGAAAGAAGGTTACTCAAGTCGTTGGGCAATACGCTTGCCCACCCAACCCTTATGATGCGACGCGAAGTTGCTAACGCAGTAGGAGGGCATCGACCCGAATTTCCATGGTCCCATGATGCGGATCTTTTGATGAGAATGGCTCGACAAGGCCGATTAGCAAATCTCGATGAGATCTTGTTGCTTTATCGGCAGCATCCGAAAAATTCTTGCACAACTAAGAAAAAAGAAATTCGTGTCGAGCTACGCACCTTACTACAAGAGCAACATGAAGCACGCGGGTTGACAATGCCGAGCGAACTCGACGCATCGTTGGCGAAGCCGAAGAAACAAAGCTCGATGGTTGGCAAGTGGGCCCGCCGTGCAGCTCGGAATGGTTTTTATTCGACTGCGTTAAGTTTATGGCGAGACCAAGTTCGATTGGATCCGTTAAGCTTCGAAACCACGCGAATAACTGCCGAGGTATTACTCCGTGGCGTCTTATCTTTGGCCAGTGGCAAACGTGGCAAACCAATCGCCACCCCCG
>CAYGQU010000210.1:0-4356 GCA_964352045.1 uncultured Planctomycetaceae bacterium | reverse complement strand
CTTGAAAATTTTAGTTCGATTTAAGCAATGTTCTTCTTGCGAGGCGCTCCGCGACTAAAGGATGCTAAGCTACGCATGCTGGTGCCATAGAACGTATAGACCAGTTTGTTACGCAATGGGAAGTCGGCACAGCGGCCTCCGATGACAATTGAAATACCACGCTCGATAAGAGGTTGTGCGATTTCATTGAATTCGTTGATCATCGACTGCTCGGCATCGACATGGGAGAAACTAAGCCAAAGCATGTCAGCCTGCCACTCATTAACTGCCCTTACAATCGCGTACATTGGTAAATTGCTTCCTAATAATCGGGCGTCCCAACCATTTTGTTGGAGCGTTAAAGCACCCAGTTTGCTGGCAAGCGTGTAATGATCGTTCTGCAAGGTTGCACCGATTGCTTTTGGGGCATCTTCGCTCAGCGGAGGCATTGAACTCGCAATCCGCGCCAGTGCCTGTTCAACCATGCCACATGCTCGACGTTCCTTATGGATAGCAACCGTACCGGTTTCCCAACCATGTCCGATTTCTTCCATCGCCGGAGCAACCAAATCGTCGGCAATCTTTTCGATCGACATACCATTGGCAAATGCTGAAAGAATAATCGCCTCGGCCGTTTTCGTGTCGTCAGCCAGAAACGCATCGACCAAGGTCTTATGCGAAGCCGAAGCTTTCATGATCGCTTCAGCCGTTGGGGCGATGCCCAATAGCTCGGCGGCTGGCTCGATTTTCCCTTTAGATCGCGCGAACTCTAGAACGGATGCCATGGGGACCCTGCGGTGCCCGCCTGGGGTACGGACAGCGTTTAGCGTGCCCTGGTCGCACCATCGTTTTACCGAGGACTCACTCGATTGGAGCACCTTGGCCACTTCTTTGGTTGTTAATAGTTTTTCCATGATTTCAACCGTTACTGAATTAGCTGCCACCATCCCTCATGATGCTTCGGATCCCTATTTATCTAGGACAATACAATCCAAATCGAACAAGCCCGGGGCTGTGAAACAGGTTTCAAGCAGAGGCAGTCAGCAATGCAAAGGCCAATTCGTTCACCACGTGATAATATTACGCTTATTTCGTCTTTATTATGCTAAATTAACGTTCATTTTCTTTAAAAAAGTCGTTTATTTGGTCTATATCGTCTTTTTTCAGTCGTTTTGCGAGCGTTTCTGGGCTGAGCAAGCAATTTCAATACTTAATCTTCACATGCTATTTGTTCCTGATGGAGCTTTCTCCTCAGGCCCTAACTCTCATGCTGAAAAAAATGCGATTTGGCTTTATTTGTAAAAATACTCATAAGAATTGCCTGATTGGCCGTCGCGAGATCTCGTGTGGAGGTGGCTTTTTAATCGAGTCAACCGGCCTAGAAGGAAGTGCCACCTCGCTCTGTGCCCTTTGTAACAATCATGGCAAAGCTCCCAGAAAAGGGTTCCATGTTTCGTCTCTTGGCAGGCTCGACGGGCCTGCGATGGCGATTATGATGGGGGATTCAAGACCACAACAGCACAACTAGATAGTTCGGCTGTTCGATAGCTGTCCACAGACATGACTAGCTAATCGGCTTGCTTAATTTACGATTCCTCCCTTTTGATCGCGCCTTGCTTCCCGCCTCGATTACTCCTAAAAGCTCCCCCTAAATCACTATGAAGATTGCTGTTATCGGCACCGGCTACGTCGGACTTGTTACAGGTACTTGTTTTGCCAACAGTGGCAACGATGTCAGTTGCATTGATATCAACCAGGAAAAAATTGAGGGGCTAAAGAACGGGATCATCCCGATCTACGAACCGGGGCTTAAAGAATTGGTCCTTCGCAATGCTGAAGCGGGCCGACTTCACTTTACCACGGACACACCTTCGGCCGTTAAGAGCGCCGAAATCATCTACCTAGCTGTAGGCACCCCCCAAGGCTCGGACGGAGCGGCCGACCTTTCGGCAATGTGGGCCGTCGTCAAAGCCATTGCACCACATATGCAAGAGGACGCGATCGTTGTTACAAAAAGCACGGTGCCAGTCGGAACCAACGCAACGATTTTTGGTATGTTAAAAGACCTCACCGGTCGCGAATGCCACGTCGCAAGCAATCCCGAGTTTCTCAAAGAAGGAGCTGCGATTGATGACTTCATGAAGCCCGATCGTGTAGTTGTAGGTGTCCGCTGCCAAGAAGTTAGCGACAAGCTTGAACAACTTTATGCTCCTTTCCTACGCACGGAAAAGCCCTTTCTGTCGATGTCTCCCGAGTCGGCTGAAATGACAAAGTACGTTGCCAATGCCTTGCTTGCAACGAAGATTAGTTTCATCAACGAAATGGCCAACCTATGTGAAAAGATGGGGGGTGATATCAACGATGTTCGTCGTGGCATTGGCCATGACAGCCGAATTGGCTTTGCCTTCCTCTTCCCCGGTGTAGGCTACGGCGGTAGCTGTTTCCCGAAAGACGTTCGGGCTCTGACGGCAATGACCGATCAGCATGGCTGCATTCCCGAAATGCTTAAAGCGGTTGATAGTGTCAACGAACGGCAAAAAACAATGCTGTTTAACAAGGTTGATGCGGAACATCGCGGTAATCTGAAGGGAAAACGAATCGCCATTTGGGGTCTCGCCTTCAAGCCTGAAACGGACGATATCCGCGAAGCACCCGCACTGGTGCTAATCCAGCAGCTTCAAGAGAAGGGCGCAATCGTCGTTGCCCACGACCCCGAGGCAATAGAAAACGTCAAAGCTGAGACCGAAGGTGTTGAGTTCGTCAATAATGCAACCGATGCCCTCAAAGATGCCGACGCACTATGCATTTGCACCGACTGGAAGGCATATCACCAACCCGACTTTGCTGAAATGTATCAGTTGATGAAGGCACCCGTTATCTTTGATGGACGTAATCTCTACGATCCCGAACGGATGAAAGCTCGTGGGTACTGCTACCACAGCGTTGGTCGTCAAGCAGTCGATGGTCGAAAATAATTTTTGAAATCGAGTTAACTTTAACTAAACTACAGCCGCCCTTGGTCCTCAAAAGACCTAGGGCGGTTTTTAATTTACACTCCCTACTACATTCTTGGTAAAAGTCAGGGAGATCACACAGCAATCGCGTTGTTTGCGATAGAATACTAGCGACCTTATTTCTTTTCTCGCCCGGGCGAGCCATTATGGCAAAACAATCTGACAAGCCGGTTTCACCTTATGTCACCAATTCGGGCAAGCGAAAAAAACCAAAACGCAATGAGTCGATCAAGAAACTTGGCCTCTCGTTGCCCGTTTCAGAAAAGGATGTAAAACAAGCTTATCTTGCCAAGGCTCGCAAGGTGCATCCTGATCATGGCGGGACAGCAAGTGAGTTTGTCGAAGTGCAGCGAGCTTTTGAAGAAGCAATCGAGATCGCCAAACGCAACGGCAAAAGGCTTCCTTGGATTGGTGCCCAGTTGCCGATCTACATTGCACAACAAGCGACCATTGAACTACTTGAAGCTTGGGGTGGTAGGTATGTGGTCCATTCACTCGATTGGCTCGAAGATACAGTGGGCGAAGATTTTTCGGTCATGGGAGATCGGCTTGTCGAGATCGATTTGTCGGGCTGTGCGATTGGCGATGCTGAAATGCTTGCTTGGAACGCCAAAGTTGAAATGCTACCTTTCCTCGAAAAACTGAATCTCTCCAAAACGCAAGTCGGCGACAAAGGAATTGGGGCCTTGCCTCGTGCTGTTGCGCTCAACGAACTTGACCTTCGTGGCACCAAGGTCTCGTTAGCCGTGCGAAAACAAATTGGTGCCCAGCTCGGTATCGAACAAATTCATGGAACCAATCGGATAGGCGAGTGGTGGCTGAAGTTGACTTCTTAGGCGAATTTCTTTGTGAGGCTTAGCAGATTAGGCGAACTGAAAAGGTTCCTTTACCCACCTCTTCCAGCAACTTTTTTGCTGCCGCGTGACAAACAGGGGGGTAAATCGTTACAATCAAGAGCCTAATCTGCTATCGCTCTATTATGGTTCTCATTCTTGTTGTTGGAGGTTTCTTGCTATGGCCACCCTTACTAAACCGGTTGCTCGTCCTGAAGTTCGCGATACTCAATGCTTAATCGGTGGCGAATGGGTTGATGCCGCCAGTGGCAAAACCTTTGAAACGATCTATCCGGCAACAGAAGAGGTCATTGCCAATGTCGCCGAAGGAGATGCCGAGGATATTGACCGAGCGGTTAAGGCTGCGCGAGAAGCGTTTGACAACGGCCCCTGGCGAACGATGGATGCCCGCCAGCGTGGCAAGTTGATGTTTCGTCTGGCCGATCTCATCGAAGAAGATGCCGCCCATCTAGCGGCTCTTGAAACCTACGACAACGGCAAGCCAATTAGTGATTCGAGCGCTGCTGACA
>CAYGQU010000209.1:0-5955 GCA_964352045.1 uncultured Planctomycetaceae bacterium | reverse complement strand
GTCAGCAGAAGAACCGCGAAGCGGCGATCAACCGGTTGAGAATTCGGCTCGCATTAGCAGTGAGAATATCACCGCACGACGATTCGCCAACCAAGCTCTGGCAATCTCGCTTGCGGGGTGAAAGGCTTATGATCAATCCAAAACACGAAGATTATCCTGCTTTGCTTGCTGAAGCACTCGATCAGCTTGCCGATGTGGATTGGGATCCGATCAAAGCGGCCGAGCGATTGAGGATTTCTCGATCGCAGTTGCTAAAACTATTGCGACTTGAATCGGGTGCATTTGTTATGCTTAACCAGCAGCGTGCCGAACGTGGTTTGAAACCTTTGAAGTGATTACCAGAATAGCGAGAGAGTTTTAAGGATGAAAGTTTGCCTCTTTGATATCGACGGAACGCTTGTCATAACAGGTGGAGCGGGGCAGTATGCCTTCGCGGATACATTTCGTGAAGTCTTTGGTATTGAAGAAATCAACCGTAATGTTTCGTTTGCAGGTCGGAGTGACCGAGGTATTGCGGGCGATTTGTTTGAGCACCATGACATTGAAAACAGTCAATCAAATTGGGAACGATTCCAAGCCGTTTATCTTGGACACCTTGAAAAGCAACTTGTTGAGCGCGAAGGAACCCTTTTGCCGGGCGTCGTGCGGTTGATCGATCAGCTAGAAGAGCTAGGCGATGTCCACATTGGGTTGCTGACTGGTAATGTCGTTGCGGCGGCAGAACGGAAGCTTGGCTATTATGGCATTTGGAATCGCTTTGCCTTCGGCGGCTTTGGTGATAACCATCCCGAACGGAACGATATTGCCCATGCCGCACGCGAAGCGGCTCGTGTGCATCATCAAGAGATGGAATTGAATGAAGATGCCGATGAGAAAATCCTAGTCATCGGCGATACTCCAAACGATATTACCTGCGCCCGGGCCATTGGCGCGATGGCAGTTGCCGTCCCGACAGGGCATACTTCAAGTGAATCGCTCGCCGCAGCCATGCCCGATTTGCTGTTAGAAAACCTTGAGTCGAGCAAAGCGATTGTCGACTGGTTTGTTGGATAAGGTGACATAGTAGATGAAGGACAATCCGCTATTTTAATACCTACTCGGAAAAAAATTATGCCTCTTCATTGCACGGTTCATTCAGTTCTATTATTAGTAATCACGCTTCTAAATGTAGATGTTGCCTATGCCGAGAAGACGCGCGCTACTGAAAAGCCAAACGTCCTTTTTATCATGACCGACGATCAGGGTTGGGCAGATGTTGGCTACAACAACCCAAAGGTTTATTCGCCAAATATCGACAAACTAGCCAACGAAGGGGCGAAATTACTTCGGTATTACTCGATGCCACAGTGTACACCTTCACGAGTTGCGCTGTTGACGGGCATCTACCCAGGTCGCTTTGGTAATCAAGCTTTACAAGCAAGCAATGAGCCCCTGATACCTGTTGATATCCCTAATCTCGCAACCATGTTCAAATCACACGGTTATGCAACCTCAATTTGTGGCAAGTGGCATTTAGGATATCGGCCCGATCGTCGGCCACATGCTTATGGATTCGATGAAAGTTATGGTCTCATTACAGGTGCTTGCGGCAACTATGATCATCGCTATCGTGAAGGACCCTTGGCAGAGTGCTGGCATCGTAATCAAGAGCTAATCGCTGGCAATGAGGATGGAACCCATGTGACCGATCTATTAACGGATGAAGCGGTTCGATATATCCAAAGAGATCGTGATGTTCCTTTCTTTCTCTACCTGCCTTTTACAGCGGTTCACACACCACTCGATGAAAGAGGCCAATTCATTGGCCAGCCAACTCAGCTTGATCCTAATGCGACAGATCGTTGGATGAATGAAAAAGAAATTCGCTGGTTTAACGATCCAGAAGGTAAAATACAAAGTGAGCCTGATCCTGAAAAACGCCTCTTCTTAGCAGCCGTCTATCATTTGGACCACGCAATCGGTGAAGTGATTAAAGCATTGGAAGTATCGGGGCAACGAACAAATACAATCATTGTTTTTAGCTCTGATAATGGACCTCAAGGGAGCTGGCCAGGGAACGCCTATCCTGATGATCTTAAACTCACGAATTTTAATCAACCTTTGCCAATGCGTGGTAAGAAAACCGACGTTTGGGAAGGGGGAATCCATCTGCCCGGCTTCATTACTTGGCCTGAAAAAATTCTGCCGAAAGAGATTGCAGATCCACTCCACCTGATTGATTGGTTGCCAACTTTGGCAGGTCTCATTGGTGATGATTCTAGCATTGACGGGTTGGACGGTACGGATGCTTCGCAACGGATACTTTACGATCAATCTATGAAAGAACGTGATCTCTACTGGATCTGGAACGAACGAACCAATCGTTGGGCGCTGAGTCTAGGTGATTGGAAAATCGTTAAGTACGGAGCCAACGAGCCCCAGTCAGTAAAGGATTGGCAGTTATTCAACTTGGCTACTGATCCAAAAGAGAAACTCAATATTGCAAGTGATCATCCTGAAATCGTTCTTAAGCTTCATAAACGATTTGTCTTGCAGCGAGCAAAGGATAAGAAGGTTTCTCTTCGTTGATTGAATATCTCAGGCTGGGCAACATTAACTGAGAAACACCATCCTTCTATTCCAGACCTTCCACTTCGGAATAATCGGCATAACGGTTACTTTTCGTTCTTTTTGCTCTTCGGCATCTACGTTCTTAATTATGACTCTTCTTGCTAGCGACCTAAGTTTATAAGCAATAACTGCCTGTTCCTTAGGTAGTTAGGTCATAAACATAAAGTGCGTTAGGAAGAGTCATGCATTACGATTTGGTCGTTGTTGGTAGTGGACCAGGTGGGCAGAAAGCGGCAATTGCCGGCGCGAAACTTGGCAAGAAAGTTGCCATCATAGAACGCCAACGCGAACTGGTTGGTGGTGTTTGTCTGCACACGGGTACGATCCCCTCGAAGACCATGCGAGAAGCTATTCTTCACCTAACCGGTTTTCGTCAGCGTGAAGTCTACTCCGATCAGTACCGTTCGCGAGGCTCGATTACGATGGATGCCCTCCGCCAAAAATTGGCTGACGTAAGTCATCATGAATGGGATTTGATCCAGGATCAATTCGATCGCAATGGGGTTGATACCCATGTTGGTGAAGCGAGCTTTGTTGATTCCCACACCATCGAGGTCCTTACGCCAGAGGGGCCTGTGAATCTTACAACCGAACGAGTGTTGCTTTCACCCGGTACGAAACCTGCGCGCCCATCGCACATCCCTTTCGATGGTCGGACCGTTTTCGATTCGGATGAGTTTTTGAATCTTGATCATATACCTCGTTCGATGATTGTCGTCGGTGGTGGGGTTATTGGTATCGAATATGGTTTGATGTTCGCTACGCTTGGCGTGAAAGTCACGGTGATTGATGGTCGTGAGCGGCTGCTTGATTTTTGTGATCGAGAGATTGTCGATTCCCTCGTTTACAATGCCCGTTCGATGGGAGTGACGTTCCGATTAGGCGAAGCCGTTTCGGAAGTTCGCCGTGTGGGTGAAAACTCGGCGGCGGTCGAACTTGAAAGTGGCAAGAGAATATTGGGCGAGACCGTGCTATTTAGCGTCGGCCGTGAAGGCGATTCCGAACGACTCAATCTTCCTGCAGCAGGGCTTGCTCCCGATAGTCGTGGACGAATCACTTGCAGTGAATTTTTCCAAACCGAGGTTCCTCACATCTATGCTGTGGGTGACATTATTGGCTTCCCTTCGCTGGCAAGTGCCTCGATGGAACAAGGCCGCCAGGCTGTTTGTCATGCGTTCGGTGCCTCGACCCACACGTTAGGTGAAATCCCGTACGGACTGTTTACTGTTCCCGAGATTTCTTTGATTGGCAAAAACGAACAGCAGCTCACAGCTGAACATGTTCCCTACGAAGTTGGCATCGCTCGCTTCTCAGAAATAGCGCGTGGCCAGATTGCTGGGGACCGAACTGGCATGCTCAAACTATTGTTTCATCGTGAAACACTACAAATCTTGGGCGTTCATGTGATCGGACACTCAGCAACTGAAATTGTCCACATTGGACAAGCTGTCATGACACTTGGTGGCACGCTCGAGTACTTCGCCGATACGGTTTTCAACTACCCAACCATGGCCGAGTGTTACAAGGTGGCGGCACTCGACGGCATGAACAAGATGCGTGTCTACGAATACGACACAGAATCGAATGATTCGTTTCATCAAAATAACAAATCCGAATCAATGGATTCAGATCAACCAGAGCTAGCGAATGTCTAAATAGCTTTATGCCAAGTTGGCTATGCAGCTAAGATAGATTCGATCTGTTCGATCTCATCCTTCGTGAAATTAGGCTGCTTGCGGCAGGCTAGATTTTGTTCGAGCTGTTGAACCGAGCTTGCGCCGATAAGGACTGTCGTGATGCGAGGATCGCGTAAAACCCAGGCGAGTGCTATCTGAGCGAGTGACTGACCACGTTCAGTGGCAAGTTCGTTGAGTGATTGGATTTTCTTGAGCACTTCCTTGGTGAGCGAATCGGCTTGCAAGAAACCATGTGACTTTGCTATCCGCGAGTCGGTTGGGACGCCGTTAAGGTAACGGTCAGTCAGAAGCCCCTGGGCGAGGGGTGAAAAGGGGATGCATCCCGCTCCAACTTTTTCGAGCACCCCTAGCAGTTCAGGCTCGATCCAACGCTCGAACATTGAGTACTTGGGCTGATGAATCAACAGCGGGCAGCCTCTTTCATCTAACAATCGAGCCGCTTCGAGCGTTTCGGCGGGGCCATAGTTAGAAATGCCAACATAAAGGGCTTTTCCCTGACTTACGGCGGTTGCCAGAGCCCCCATGGTCTCTTCAAGCGGAGTTTCGGGGTCGGGTCGGTGAGAATAAAAAATGTCGACGTAGTCGGTACGCATCCGTTTAAGGCTTTGGTCCAAGCTTGACAGCAAGTACTTACGCGATCCATGATCGCCATAGGGACCTGGCCACATTGTGTAGCCCGCTTTGGTTGAAAGGATGATTTCATCACGATAGGGGGCAAGATCGGTCAACAAGAGTTTGCCCATTGCCTCTTCGGCGCTGCCAGGAGGTGGACCGTAGTTGTTTGCTAAATCGAAATGCGTGACCCCTAAGTCAAACGCACGCCGAACAATCTGTCGGCCATTTTCAAACGAATCGACGCCACCAAAGTTATGCCAAAGTCCTAGCGAAACAGCAGGCAACTTCAAGCCACTATTTCCACATCGGCGATAGTCAATTGATTCGTAACGAGTCTCATTGGCAACGTAGGGAGTCATGTCGTCTTGCTTTGCTATATCTAGGAGAAGTCTATCATTCGTATTCTCAATCGTACGTTAAGTAAACAAAAAAGCCACCCAAGGGGGTGATTCCTTGGGTGGCTTCTTGACCATTAAGGCCTTCGTTCGCATTCGATCGATAATCGTCTAGTAGGCGGGTTACTTACTTCGACAATCAATCGATGACTTTAACATTTTCGGCACGGGGGCCCTTGGGGCCTGCACCTTCTTGATACTCAACCTGGGTTCCTTCACGAAGATCGTCGTAACGAACTCCTTCAACTGACGAATGATGGAAGAAAATGTCTCCCCGTTCGCCTTCGATAAATCCAAAACCTTTTTCGGTCAACTTTTTGATTGTCCCTTGGGGCATCTCGCAACTCTCTCTCAAGAAATCTCGGTAACTTACCTGTGGGCGATGCGGCCCGACATCAAGACCGCGTAAACCGCCATTTGGCAATAGAACGACAGCGGAATATGACAACGGCAGTTGGATGCATGCTTATTCAGAAGAGGGTGAGTAACTCGGATACTTTCTTAAAAAGTGATCCGTTATCCAATCCAACTGATTCACATGCAGAGAACTAGCTGCTGACAGATCAGAAACGGGCAGGTCAACCAAGCGGTGAATTTCAGAGACCTGCGAAGCAGGCGACTCTCGCGCTACCGTCGGA
>CAYGQU010000208.1:0-5977 GCA_964352045.1 uncultured Planctomycetaceae bacterium | reverse complement strand
CAATTGGTTAGAGTACCGGACTGTCGATCCGGTGGTTGCGGGTTCGAGTCCCGTCAGCGTCGCTTAATACAGGGCGTCGCTCATATTGCAGGGCGTCGCTTTGCTAGTACGACTAAACAAAGGCATTCCTTCCACGGGATGCCTTTTCGCGTTTCTGAGGCTGATTTTCTCATACTTCCTGCGGCGGGCGTAGCAGCTGAGTAAATGAGGATATAAGTTAAACCGATGTCCTTTATTTCTTGCCAACCATTATTCAGCTTTTTCAGCTCTTCCCCGCTGATCTACTCAGTAACTTTGGCCGCATGGCTAATCGTGACCATGGGCTGCAACCAACCACCCAGCCTACGCGTCTACTGCGCCGCAAGCTTCCGACCCATCATGCAGCGACTGGCCGAGCAGTTCGAGGCGGAGACTGGCGTACAGGTGCAACTCCAACTGGGGGGCTCGAACATGCTGCTCAGCCAAATCGAACTCGCTCAGACGGGCGATGCCTTTCTGCCAGCCGAAAATTGGTACCTAGAGCAAGCACGGCAAAAAGGGCTCGCCAAAGCATCGCAAGTCTTAGGTTCCATGCACGCTGTGCTCATTAGCCAACAGGCTGTCGAACACCACAAATCCAACCTAGTCGATTGGCTTCAAAAAGAACCTCGAATCTCTTTTGCCCTACCCGAAGTCTCGGCCATCGGCAGAGTCACTAAGCAAGCACTGATTGCCGTTGGTCAGTGGGAAGTATTCCATGAACTCGTTATCACTCATGGAGTTTATAAAACGACCGTTACCGAAGTCGCCAACGACGTTGCGATCGGCACGGCAGACGTCGGTATTGTTTGGAACCTCGTTGCCAATTGCTACGATGATCTGCCATCGTATGAACTGCCCGAACTGGCGGGTACCATAGCAACCGTGGCAATCGCGCCGCTTACCACCTCCAAACAGCCAGAGTTAGCTGACGCGTTTGTCACCTTTGTTGTTCACTCGGATTTTGCCATGAATGAATGGAAGCTTGCCGGCCTTGACAGGCTGCAACTGGCAGAAACGTCTAGCGAAACGGGGGATTGAATCCTATGAATCCTCTATCCGCGTCGCCCGACTCAGACTCAGTCAAATCAGACTCGCCAAACGAGCGCTCAAAACCGAAGCATGCCGAGCGGCCCTTCTTCATCACCATGTGGGGTCTTTCGAGCATCTACATCATGCTCATCAGTTTGATGCTCATCGCTGCAATTGCCAAAACAAGCTGGACTGACTTAGTCAACGCCTTTAACCAACCAGCGCTTCGATACGCGTTTTGGCTAACGCTCGTCACCAGCAGTATGGCCACGGCTACCGCCCTGCTCTGCTCGGTGCCACTGGCTTATCTCACATCGCGTCTTTCTGGAAGGTTTGCCAAATTGCTTGGTTTGCTTCTCGATCTACCGAATGTCCTTCCGCCGCTGGTGCTTGGCCTCATGCTCTTAATCTTGTTCAGCGGCTGGCCCTTTCGTGAAGGATTCTTATCTGCATGGCAAGAGTCGATAATCTATCAACCTTTGGCGGTGGTAATTGCTCAGTTCGTCGTCGCCACCTCGTTTGCTTTACCCGCGTTGAAAAACACATTCGATCAAATCGACCCACGATACGAAGCTGTTGCCCAAACACTCGGCTGCACGCGGGGGCAAGCCTTCTGGCAATCGACACTGTCCGAAGCTTGGCCTGCGATTATCACGACCGGCTCGCTCGCCTGGGCACGCTGCCTAGGTTGCTTCGGACCCGTGTTGGTCTTCGCCGGCGCAACGCGAAACAAGACCGAGGTGTTGGCAACCTCGATCTACTTGGAATTGATCGTCGGCGATCTGAAGTCTTCGCTAGCCATCGCCATGCTTATGATCTTACTTGCAGTTATGGTACTCAGCATCACACGCTGGTTAGCAAATGATGAGGAAGGACTCGTCGATGCTTGAGATCTGCCAACTACGAATCCGAAGAAGTAACTTTAAGCTCGGACCAATCGACCTCTTTCTGCCACGCACGACCTATGCCGTTCTGATGGGTCCGACCGGTAGTGGCAAGACGACGCTCCTTGAATCAATCGCAGGACTTTGTCCGTCTGCAGAAGGAATGATTCGACTCGATGGAATCGACGTCAGCCATCATTCGCCCGCTGATCGGCATCTTGGTTACGTTCCGCAAGAGGGAGTCCTCTTTCCACGTCTTACGGTCGCACAAAATCTCGCTTTCGGCTTACGGGCTAGGGGGGTGAAACGATCTTTGCGTACCGAGCGAGTTACTGAACTTGCTACACAGCTAAGTGTAACTCATCTGTTAAAAAGACTGCCTCACACACTCAGCGGTGGCGAGAAACAACGTGTCGCCCTGGGCCGGGCCTTAGCATCGCGGCCTGACCTGCTGTTGCTCGACGAACCATTTGCCGCCCTCGATGCGGAGTCGCGTGCTGAGTTGTACCAACTCATGCAGACGCTCAGGCAAACACACAGATTTACGACGCTTCATGTGAGCCATCATGCCGAAGATGCCGCCAAGCTAGCCGACCTCGTTTTCACGATCGAAAAAGGCAAGCTCCAAAAATTTACCTCCGATAAACAAATAACCAAACGTATCGGCTAACGATGGATCTGTTAGTGAATCGGTAAGATGTTGGACTAGATCGACTCCACGAAAGCGACGAACAACTTAAAAATTTATGCTTTCGGATGCTCACTCACCGTCGCTTGCAGCGTCGCCAACGCGTGTGGCAACACATCGGACATAAGCCTTAAAGTATCGACCGCACCGCTTGGCGAACCGGGTAAGTTGATGATGAGACTTGTGCCAGCAACCCCCGCCACCGCACGAGAAAGAAACGCATGAGGTTTGCCGGGCAAGCATCGGGACCGAACCAGTTCTAACAATCCAGGATGAGGTCGTTCGATCACTTCGGCTGTCGCCTCGGGCGTTACATCGCGCGGGCCGATGCCGGTGCCCCCCGTCGTAAGTATCAGAGTCGGAGCCGTTTTGGCTTCGATCCAACTTCGCAACTGCTTGCTAATCAGCTTTTGGTCATCGGGTACCAATCGACATTCGTCAACTTTCATTCCCAAAAATTCATTGACCGCTTTGACAAGCATCGGCGTTGCTAAATCTTCTGCTGTGCCAGCCGAACGACTATCGCTGATCGTTAGCAAAGCGACTCTCAAGTGCGAATCGGCTTCCGTATTTTTGCCAAAGTCACTCTTGCCGCCTCGTTTCTCGATAACTTTGACCGACTCGATCATCATCTGAGGATTCAACGCCTTGCCCATATCGATCACATTGAGCGCTGCAACGGTGACGGCCGTAAGGGCTTCCATCTCAACACCCGTTTGCCCAGTCGTACGAACAGTCGCTTGCAAGCCGACATACTCACCTTCTAGTGTTGCCTGGACGTCAACATGCGTTATCGCAAGGGGATGACAAAGCAGGATGAGGTCGGCAGTTCGTTTTGCTGCTTGGATTCCGGCAAGCCTAGCAACTTGTAAGAGATTACCCTTCTTCAACGAATCGGCGCGGATTGCTTGCGCGACCAAAGTGCCAACATGAACCCGACCCTCGGCAACCGCCGTGCGTTGTGTCGTCGGTTTGTTGCTCACATCAACCATCGCCGCCCGACCCGACGCATCGAGGTGGGTCAGGTTGTTCTGTGGCGGCTTGATATTGGACTTGGATTCTGACATGTAAGTTGACAACATTCCAAAAAAAAGAGGCTTTTTATGGTAACCACGAATAGAAAGGATGGGGACCAAGCTCCGCGGAATTCGGAGGAACTTCGACGAATCCGTCGCTTGAGGCGGGTCCGCAGACGTCACCCGAGCCGCGTAATGAAACAAGTGTTGCCACTCCTTTGGAACCTAGCTTAACAGGTCGCCACCACGTAAGTGGAATTGGCTTCCCTTGCCAAGCGGATAGCGTGGCGACAGGCATTGGAGGATCTGGCGTCTCGAATCCCGCCAAGTATCGTAATGTGGGTAACAAGAGGCGACGACCGGACGAGAGGACCGCCAATGGATTTCCAGGTAGGCCCATAACAGGCGTCGTGCCGACGAGGGCGCCCAAGGTTGGTCTGCCTGGCCTTGCCGTGACACCATGAAAGAGAACCTCACCACCCGACTGCCTAACCGCTTCGGCAACAAAGTCATAGGCCCCTTTCGAAACGCCGCCAGTCAAGACGACTGCGTCGGATGTGACAATCGCGCTCTGTAGCTCTTTGGTAAGCGACTCGAGTGAATCCACAACGTGCTTGTGAACCACTTGACCAACCCAAGAGTTTCCACCAAGCATGGCTGCTAAGGTGGGGCCGTTAGAATCACGCAGCTGCCAGGAGGCTAAGTCGCTTGTCGGATCCGTTACGAGTTCATTACCGGTTGTTAAGATCGTTATTTCCAAACGACGGTAGACCTCGATTGATTTCGGACCAATCGAAGCGATCGCACTCAGCGAGGAGGGCGTTAGGCAAATACCCGTATCAAGTACCAAGTCACCTCGCTTAGCGTTTTCACCCTGTCGGCGAATGTCACTTCCACGCTCAGGTCGGCATTCAGGCGACAAGCGAATCTGACGTCCAGAGGCTTCGACCAACTCTAACCGAACCACCGAGTCAGCACCCTGTGGAACGGGGCTACCGGTATAAATTTTCAAAGCGTTGTTTGGTTCAAGGCCTATCGGTGCTTTACCAATGCGACATTCACCTACAACCGGGAGTGCCCCTGAGATCAAATCGGCGATCCGCACAGCATAGCCATCCATGGCGCTGACATCACATGCGGGGCTGTCTCGGTCGAGCCGAATCGGTTGGGCCAAGATACGGCCCATGGCTGACGCTGAACGGTCAAAGGGAAAAGATTCTGTCTCGACGCGTTCGATATGCCTGAACATCCATTCCAGAGCCGAGGCTGGGTCGAGATTTCCAAATTCAACCATCGAGAATGCCGCCGAAACGAGTAGGATTTACAGCCGATCGGCTAAATTAGTTAAGGCAAAGTATTTGAGCAGAATCCCTTACTCAATTGCCTGTGAATTGAGCATTCTATCCGAAACTGCTCGAAGATAGCACCTCTCGAGTGGGGGCGAATAACCAAAACCAGGAGCCACCGAAGAGTCGTTTCTCAGCGATGCCGCGAACTTTGTTTCGTTAACGTGAGATAGTGATAGAATCATCTGCGGAGAGTAGGAAGATTTGGTACATTCTTTGCACTGACTGTTAAGAAGTATCACCTGCTAACGCTAATGGCTGAGCAAGTTTCGTGAATAGGCAACAACACGTTTACTCTGATTGAAGCCCAACACGGCATAGCAAAAACCTGAGGTTTCGCCTGAAGGCGATTCTAGGCCCATTGATAGAGCCCAATTAAGATAGTTATCTTCACAAGCCAGCTAAGCAAGTGCCCTCCATAGGCCCCCGCCCACATACACTTCCCCTGCCTATACTCGCCCTGCCCACACTCCCCACCACAAACCCTCCCTACCCGAATCCCATCATGACTAAATCACGTCTACCCTTCTGTCTTCCTATTATTGGTTTACTTTGCGTGTCAGTTGGTTGTGGCATTGCGAATCACAGCAACTCAACTGCCTTGGTTGGTAACAAAACCAGCACCAAGACCGTAGTCACAGCCTTAAAACCTGTCGTCGAAGTCGAGCCAATAGCTCCTAGCACGGTGGCAATTGAAAGCTTTAGTTTGCTTGGGGAAGATGCCCCATCCAGTTTCGATCCGCCAAATCAGCTCTTAAATGAACCGGGGGATAGCCTCAGCTTCGGTCCTTCGAGTTTGGTAGATCCGGTGCTTGTTAACAACCAGCCTACTTCGCTCTCACCAATTGATACCCAAATTGCCAACCCTGGAATTTACTCCGAATCGTTATTTGGTAATTAAGACCTATTACCGCACATTGGCATATCCCTTTGTAACAGGTAAACTGCGCCCATAGTAATTGATTATTGGCACGCAAAAGGCTCGCTTAGCAG
>CAYGQU010000207.1:899-5997 GCA_964352045.1 uncultured Planctomycetaceae bacterium | reverse complement strand
TCGCCAAACTTCGTACTGGTAAATTGCCAACGCCAGACACTTTCCGCCAGCGCTGGCGTGTGCGGGCGGCCATCACTTCGGTAACAAAAGCTTCGTGTTCTTCTCGTAGCCATGTAAGTCGGCCACGCCGGTTGAGCCGTTCCATGATTTGGTCATGCAACTCGAAGAGGTAACGTACATCTTCCAGGGCGTAATCAATCTGGGCATCGGTCAGGGGACGACGACGCCAGTCGGTCCGTTGTTCCCCCTTTGAAGGACGTTTGCTGAGGAATCTTTGCACGACCGAACTATAGGCTGCAGGATACTCAGCACTGCATAGCCCTGCGGCGAGTTGCGTGTCAAACAAATTCGCCACCGGCTTGCTGATCGCTGTAAGGCAGAAATTGAGCTCTTCGCGAGCCGCATGGGCGATGGTGATGTGATCCCCCTCGGCAAGCAATTCCCAGAAAGGGTTCATATCCTCGATCAGTTGCGGATCGATGACTGCCAGTATATCGCCTGCAGGACTCCCCTCGGCTATCACCTGCACCAAGCAAAGCTCGGGTCGGAACGTATCTTCCGAGACAAACTCTGTGTCGAAGCCTATCCGTGTCGAGCCACGCAGCCGATCGCACAAGTCGCTGAGAGTCGAGTCGGATAGGATCGTTTCGTGCGTCACGTTGTTTTATCTTGCGGTGGTAGGCTAGCACCAGTTGAGTTCAATCATCGGGTTCGACCGACGAGATTGATTTCTTGCGCTGATTACCTCAACTAGCCTGCAAACGAGTGAGTATTAGGCTACACAGCTTAGGTCCCGTCGCAATTTCCATCAATCCCGAAGACGGCTTGGTAGCGTGAAACGGGTCGAAATGTCCGATCTAGTTGCTACTCAGAGGAACTGCCATCCGACGAATGCAAGAATTGGCAACAAGAATCCACAGCTATAAAGCATGTAGCCGAAGAAGCTGGGCATCTTCACGCCTGACTTTTCCGCGATGGCTTTGACCATGAAGTTGGGCCCATTGCCAATATAAGTCATCGCCCCCATGAAAACGGCACCCAAGCTAATCGCAACAAGCCGTGGTTCGGTAACGCCGGCTACCAATTTTTCGGTTCCATCATTGGCTAAAGTTTTAGCCGTTTCAAAGAACACGACATACGTCGGGGCGTTGTCAAGCACGCTCGAAAGCCCGCCAGTAATCCAATAAAAAGCCATCGGAGCGTCGATGCCAAGCTTTGGGCCCTGTTCATTAAGGATTTGCAGCGCGGGTTGCATGCAAACAAAAATGCCAATGAACAACGCAGCAACTTCGAGGATGGCGTGATAATTAAAATCATTCTCTTCTCGCACAATCTGCTTGCCGAGGAAGAGTGACAAACCTACCAGACTCAGTTGAACAACCTCACGCAGGTACATCCAAGGATGCCAATCGGTACCGGGGATTGTTTTCGAAGGGTCCAACAACGCGACTGCTGCGACAACGCCCAGTAGCAGAATTCCGTTGACGACAAGCCCTTCGTATTTCAGGGCGCGAATATGGTGTATGTCACGTGAAATATCGGCTTCCGTTTCACGCTGGTAAAAGTAAAGTTCGTCGAGCAACAAGTAAGCCAGCAATAACAAGCCGTTGCAAAGAAGCCAGGGCCGCCAAAGTTCGATCGTCCAGAAGAAATCGACCCCACGCAAGTATCCAAGGAACAACGGCGGGTCACCTATCGGAAGCAAACAACCGCCACAGTTGCAGACGATGAAAATGAAGAAAACGACGGTGTGAACGACGTACTTTCGTTCTTTATTCGTCGTCAGCAAGGGCCGAATCAGCAGCATCGCCGCCCCGGTCGTGCCGATAAAGCTCGCCAGGATTCCACCCACGGCCATAAAGATTGCGTTGGTCATTGGGTTGGCTTGCAAGTCACCCGAAATCCGGATACCCCCAGAAATCGTGTACAAGCTAAAGAGCAACACGATAAAGGGAATGAATTCTTGCAGAATCGCATTCTCAAGAATTGTTTGGACAAAGCCAAGTTGAAAGCCACTGTCGGAAGCAGGCTGTGAAAGGTAGTGAGCCGGCCAGTGACCATCAATGGGCGCTTCGTGCAAGAAACCGTAGTAGAGCAGCGTTAATAAACCGAGCCCTGCTGCGACCATCAATCGGCTTGTGTTCGATTCCCACCAATGATCCGTAGCAGGTATCAGGGGCAAGATTGCGATGCAAAGTAGCAGCAAGACGAAAGGCGTAACGGTCCAAACAGGCGGAGCGTGAGGTTGTCCTGCTTTGCCATGCGATTCTCCATCATGGGCTCCAATAGCATGCTCAACATCATCACGTTCGGCCTCTTGCTCGGCTCCTTCGGAAGGGGCGTGCGAAGTAGGTTCGTCGTGATCATGCGAAGCGGCGGCTACGACAATTTCGGTTCCCTTTTGTGGTAACCCCATGAAGAGGCTACCGCCGTAGAGAGCTACGCCGATCATGATTGCCGCAATGACAGGTCCGCTCTTGGGAACGGGATGCATTTCTTCCGTAGAATCACTCATTTTAATTACCAATGATTTGGCTAGTTATTATTTTGCTGAGCTTGTGCTAGCTTTGGCGAGTTGCAGGTCACTTGATAAGATGTCAGACGAACTAACTCTCTCATTACGGTTCACAACAAGCGTAAAAAGGTAGCTTGATGAGCCGTTCGCGTCCATTGGACTCTCGACCCATTGCAGAGAGCCGCGAATTCTAATTGCCAGAATCCAACTATTCGGAATAAACCACTCTTGTCCAACCGCTTATTTTGTCACGAATACAATAAATCAGATCAGATCACAAAGCTTCTGGTAAGTGTCCGATCGGTCACCGAAGCGTATGAAGCACTGGCGGGGGGGGCCGATGTTATCGACATCAAAGAGCCCGCAAACGGTCCTCTGGGCGCTGCTAGCTTCAAAGCCATAAAGCAAATAGCGCAATGTGTCACCGATGAATCACCACGCACTCCCATCACGGTTGCCCTGGGTGAACTTGAGCTTTCTTCACTCGATCGCTTTATTGCAACACAAATCGCCCCAATTGCTGAAATCTCGGAGATCGTCGCCTTAAAGGTGGGGCTTGCCGGGCTTAAAGATCAGCCTTGGCAAAGCGGCTTGGCAGAGTTGAAGCAATCTATCGAGACACAGCCCGGGGGCTGCGAGCTCGTTGCCGTCGCCTATGCCGACGACGAGGTTGCTAATTCACCAACGGCAGAGCAAGTTTTTTCGGCTGCCAACCGACTAGGTCTTCGAGGTTTTCTGATTGATACCTATCACAAAGAGAAAAGCCCAAAGAGCCTGAATCCTGGGTTATTAGGGACAATTAGCCAAGATCGCCTCGCCGAATTGTTTGAGGTCGTGCACCTAATGGAGATCACTGTTGCCGTTGCCGGCAGCTTAAACCTTGATCAAATCGAAGCAATGATGTTGCTGAAGCCTGATATTATCGGGGTCCGAGGCGCCGCCTGTGAAGGGGGAAGAGCAGGCACCGTCTCGCGTGACAAAGTAAAAGCGATGCGAAATCGTATTAAGGAACTAATAAATTCTTAACCACCTATTTTCTTAACCACCCTTACACGTCTGGGCTTGGCGTTGGCAAACAGTTCTTTAGACTTAGAGACTAGTCAAAATAACCGTGCTAATTGCTAATGTCCTTCCTTGTAAAAACCTCAACTCCTTGAAAGTTACTCCGATGCCAAAGTTCGATTTAGCGATTCCCAATCCACTTGGAAAAGAAACAGCTTTGGAACGCATGCAAAGCTTCTCGCAGAAGCTCGAAGAGCAGTATGGAGACCAACTTTCCGAACTTCAACAAACCTGGAATGGCGACTCGCTGGCGTTTTCGTTCAAAACCTTCGGCTTCAAAATCGACGGGACGATGACCGTGGAAGAAGAAAAAGTCCTCGTGGCGGGTAATCTTCCCTTGGCAGCCGTCATGGCCAAAGGGAAAATCACCTCGGCCATCGAAGATCAGTTGCAACGATTATTACGATAAACCTGGCTTCGGTTGCGGGTTTTCGCAAAGCAGCACCTCGGATAGACGAAACCGATCTCCATTTCGTTTGACGCGCTAAGTTCTTGACCTAGCTTTGGTTGTCTCCCAACTTCAAGAGTTCGAGCACTCGAAGAGTCTGCGATCTTTTGAGGCCATGGGGTTGGACCCATAGACATTGACTGACACCAAGTTCAGCTGCGAAGCCACCTATCCGGAGTAAGAGACCATGAGCGCACGAGTACTCGTCGCCGACGACTCAAGCACAATGCGGAAAATTATTCTCCGCTCATTAAATGCCGTTGGAATCCCTAGTGCCGTTGAAGCGGCCGATGGTGAAGAAGCGATCAATATGTTTGAAGCAGGTAAGTTTGACCTCGTTCTTACCGACTGGAACATGCCTCGCAAAAATGGCTTGGAAGTGATCCAGGAAGTTCGCAAACAAGATTCCGATGTCACGATCATCATGGTCACCACCGAAGCTGAAAAATCTCGAGTTCTCGAAGCAATTCAGGCGGGTGTCTCCGACTACTTGGTCAAACCCTTCACGGCCGACATGCTACGCGAAAAACTCGAAAAGCATGGCTGCTAAGCGATCGCGAACTAAGATAAACGAATACATTGACAGGAGCCGGCACGCTAGCGTGCCGGCTCCTGTTTTTTGTTGTGATATAACGATCGGTCTAAACGATCACCTTGCATCGCGTTATTTATTGTTGATTCGAGCGAACTATTTCTTAGTAGTAGGTAAGATGGCACAACGTGTAGGGGTGTGAACTAAACTCTACTGCGATTCGCGGACACTAATTACTAGTTGCTCCTTTTTAATTGAAGCCGATAGTTTAGCCTTTCTAGCGAGTTCCTGAACTAACTCTTCAAGGGTTAGTTGATTAGCTGAAATCGAAACCCGTTCGTCAACCAACGGCTCGGCATTTTTTTCGATGACAATTGTAAGCTTTGCACTCTTTGCGATTTGCATCAGAACGGCACGTAAAGGTTGCGACTTGATGCGTAACGAGTAACGCTGCTCGCTCGTCGAATTTGAAGCGAATCCCTTGACAGCAATTCGATCCGCTAGACGAGTTCGTCGAATAGAAATTTATCAGTCAAGTTCA
>CAYGQU010000207.1:0-889 GCA_964352045.1 uncultured Planctomycetaceae bacterium | reverse complement strand
GTTCTAAGGGGACGATCTGTATTGATCTTCCATCGTTATCGAGTTGCCAATCAAGTTCGAAACCAATGAGCATTAAGCACAATCGATCACGCAGCTTTAACTCAGGCAAGCTTCCCGAGGTCCATAGGTCATGGGGGATGAGTTCGGAGGCATCCACTTTGACTCGCGACTCGCTTAGCAACTGCTCGACGAGCCGTCGCGGTTCGGTCAAGTGAGGCCAATTGGTCGTACCCCGTTTGGCAAGTGCCTTGCGCAATCGCTTAGATGGTTTCGCTCGATTTGTTGCGTTGACAATGTCTAGATGCTGTTGCCAACATTCCAATAACTCGCTTGCCCCGCGTGGGGGGCCGAAGTAAATCACGTTATCCAATACACCTACCGAAAGGGCATTCTGCTCGACGAAATCATCGAGTAATGAAGCAATGGTTAGCTGATTTGATGTCAGGTTTATAAGTTGATTGGGATCGACCCTGCGGTCTAGAAACCACGACAGCTTGCAGGTCGTTCCTAGGCGAGTCAACGCTTCGCGTAGCGGCACGGCTTGCCAGCTGATCGTTATTTGCTGCGATAGCTTCTGACCCATTTCAGCCGAAAGGGGGGGGGATTTACTTTCCATGTCATGATTGCTCGCTGCAAAGCATGCAGCAAAATTGGCAAGTGACATAAAAACACCAAGGCTGAATCTCGACAAGGCGTGGCGGTTAGATGATGTCAAGTAAAAAGTTCTCGAAACGGGAAGGTTCTATTCAGCACGAAACGGTGGCTAGCAGCACTTTTTCGTTGCCCAATCCGTCGGCTTGATTACACTCGGAGTAAGGCTTTGGATGTTTTCCAGTGTAGACCCTCATGTTTCCTAGGAGAAGTCCACCCAATTTAGATTACGGGTTGC
>CAYGQU010000206.1:0-5998 GCA_964352045.1 uncultured Planctomycetaceae bacterium | reverse complement strand
GTGTACTCAAGTCGAACACGAGCGCCATGAGACGCCAGGAGTCCACGGTTAGTCGACCTGAAATAGGTCGAGTAGCTTGGGCGGTTTCCGCTTACTTGCTCTACAGCCAAAGGGCCAGATAGTAGTTGCTCGTTTGTAGATTGCATGGCAAATCCTTTCAATCGGGGTCAGTGTATGACGAACGATTGCAAGGTTAAGCGATAATAAGCATTCTTCAGGTCATTGCCGCAGCAACCACCAGCTTATTTTTTCAGTATTTCCTTACCGTTTCAGGACTTATGACAATCTCTGCATCAATTCCTGGAAATTCCCCTCTATTTAGTAGGGCTGATATCTCAGCTGCAATTTTACTCTTTGATCTTGAATCTGATTCTCTTCGTTTTATGAGAAAAGATTTAACTAATTCTTTCTGATCGTCAGTTAAGATTTTCTTAGCCATGGCTTTTTTACTTGCAACAATCGATTTCTTAATGGCGTCCTCAAAAATGTCTTCAGCTGGCTTTCCATTTGCGGCTTCTCGAATAAGTTCTCGCGATTGAACTCGAAATTCTGCAGCCTGGATTTCTCGGTCATATGGAATGACATTTGAATCTGCTTGCATATCCTCGTAGAAGTAGAACACCTGTAATAAATAGACAGACGACTTTTCTATTGGCAACAAATCTTTAGGAACGTATCGAATATCTTTACCAATACAAACATAATTTTGAGTATCTGAATCTTCTTGTCCTTTTGGTATTAGACATGGCTCAATAATTTTTTCGGCGAGTCTTACTGCGATTTCAGTCTCATCACGGAAAGCTACTACTGGACTATATACACCAATTTCACCTGAAGAAAATAATTTGACTTCATCACAAGCTTCGCACCATAGTTCACGATATTTTTTTGTGTGATTTACCATCGAGAATCTCCTTCAATAACCTTTATTAGAAATTTATAGTTCGATTACTCCTACAGCAAGCAAGAATAATTTCAGTGCGTCGATTACAGATGCTTAACTTTTCAACCAATCTTTCTTGCCACTTCCACCCCCTTAGCAAGGTCTCTTTCCGCATAAACTTGCGTAATATTCGCACCGGAATGCCCAAGGGCAACTTGTGCTGCTTCTAAGCCGAATTCGCGACGAATCTCGGTAGCCGCTGTATGTCGCAATTGATTTGGCGTCCAATGATGATCATGATGCCACTGGCTAAGCTCCTCATCTGACAGATCTATTGGTGCTGGAAAGGCGAGTGCACAGGCTCTTCGAACTGCTCGGGTATATGACTGCCGAGAGTACTTGGTTCCAGCCCGACGCTTAGGTTTACTTTTCTTGTTCGTTCCTGCCCTGTTCCCATATGACAAGGGAGTTTTCCGAATGGCAGCAGCCTCTGTCCGCCGAATTTTTTCGCTTTCAAGAGGAGAGAAGCAATAGCTGTCCTCAGCTCTTAACAAGTAGGGCTTGAGAATCTCTTGTCCACGAGGGCCAATCAAAACAGAACGCTCTTGCCCTCGATGCTTCGTTTTGTGCTCAGAAGGTCGATAGACCCATATTTCATCCGTTCGATCGATATCACCTGGCCGTGCAATGCATACCTCTCCGGGACGCATACCAGTTAAACGTTGAAGCCGTACCATATCGGCTACGACAGGTGATAAGAACATACAAGTTCTTTGAATTGCTTCGTCACATGCTGGACGAATTGGTTCAGGCTCTTTTGCCTTCGTTTTTCCTGCTCTTAACCCGTTAACGGTAGCAAGTGATTGAGGTACCGATGAGATAATCAGTTCTTCCGATGCGGCCCATTTGAAGACTCTACGGATTCGGTTAATCGACTGGTTGATTGTTGATCTTGCTAGATGAGAAGCAATCATTTCTTGCTGGATGACTTTAAGGGCCAGTGGTCCAAAGTCATTGGCTACTTGATCAGCATAGAGTCTTTTAACGTAACGTAAGGCAACACGGATCGACCAGAGCTCTCCACCGAGCTTACCGTTCGGCGTAGGGTAATACTCTTGGGCATACGTCCAATAAGCGGCGAGAATTTCAGCAACGGTTAGCTGACGAGAGGGGCCATTTTCAGATCGACGACCTCGGGCAAGCCATTCTGCTATAAGTCGATCGTATTCTCTTCGACTGACCTCAGAACCATGGCGGCCAAGATAGTGAACCATTCCTCCGAGAGAAACGATTGCCTGCTTAGAGGCTCGGTGCTTGCAGTATTTGGGTACCGACTTAGTTAGACGTGGCATAGCGGATTCGCTCCTGTGTCCGCACAAAACAGTAATTACCGTTTTGCGCTTCCGGGAAACGCCGCACTGCCGACCACCGACAGGTATCGTAAGCTTAGATATGGCAAAGGTTTATAAAAAGTGGAGCTGACAGGGATCGAACCTGCGACATCCAGCTTGCAAAGCAACCTAGGCGTAGTTACCAACGCGAGCCGGTGATAACGAATGCCCTTTTATAGTATAGAGTTAGGTGCCATTTGGCAACGCATTTGAAGGCAAAAATTCTCACCGAATTGCATCGATAATCAGCTAAACGGGAGTAGTAACTACTCCCGTTTTGATAAGCATAGAATCTTGCCGTTCCTAGCCTACCCTTTAATCTTAAGATCCATTCGAGAAGTAGTACCGAACTAGGCACGTGGCTGCAGATGGGGTCCGATTCAATACTATGCGCTCAATTATGATTCAAGCTGCTTGAAAGCAGATAAGCTTTAAGATGGGGCTCCAGCTACCGCAAAAAGCACAGGTGACCCCCTGGCCCCTTTTACTTTATACGATCTAACTGACTGGCTCCATAGATTTTAGGCTATTTTTTATGCAAAAAGACAATTATACGAATCTTGACTACTCTGCCACCTGAAATGGCATGCGAAGAACTTTTTCTAGCCTTGAGACAATTGCATACTTGCTTGGAATGTTAAATGGACCAAATAGTGATCTGACTATCTGCGAGAGGTGACAATAGTGGCGAGCTACCATCCTCAGAACTATCGACTAACCATCGCTGCTACTCGTGAGTCGTTAGATAGGTAGGAAAGATGCTCGCAGGGCAAACACTCTAAGAATCACTCAGTGTTTAATTCGTTATGCCCCACAAATAGCAGGCGTTTTATGTTGGCTGAGATTTTGAACCTTACGCGGCTTGCTATTCAATTAAGATTCTTAACAATCAATCAGCCTACGAAGCTAAATGCCAAAGCAGAAACATGGTGTTCTTTGGTGACAATCTAGTTTTGCACGTTGCCCTACGGTGTTGACTTTAATCGCTGGATGAGTTTTCTAGTTCAGCGAGGTCTCTCCGAGGAAGGCGCTTCAATGCAGGCAGTTCGCCTCTGAACATACGACCTCCTTGTCCTGTTAGCCACAAGTAGTGGTCGCTAGGGAGTCCATCATTCGTTAGAAAAGAGACCCCCTTACCAACTGGTGGCTGATCGGTGCATTTGAAGATGGCAGTAGCTTCATCCACTTCATCAAACATGGCAACATAGATCATTTCAGCTCCTGATCGCTTTGCAGCAACAAACTGAGACCATAAGAACTTTCCCTTCAAGCGTGGGATATCCCCGAGCTTTGCACCTTTCAAGTTGTACCAGCTAAAACCAGGAAATGCTACTGGCATATAATCTAGTTCGTGCTCTTCGCACCAACTAACATCTGGCGCCCAATATCGTTCAGCATGTGCTTGAACACCTTTTGGATCGCGATAGCGACCAACTGTCCAAGGACTTATAACGTCCGAGAGTTGAAGTAACTCATGCAGTTTGGGATCTGAAACCGAGTCGCGAGTCAGCTCACGCCACCCTGTTGGTACACCCAACATGATAGAGCAGCCTGCTTCTTTGAGTTTAATTATCAACTCACGACACTCTGCTATTGAATAGTCTCGTTCTTTTTTACCGTCAACGAATCCGACACCCCAAATAGCAACAAGTGGCTTACCATTATGTTTTAAGTAAGCTGCGTCTGAGATAATATTTTGAGTCCGCTGCAAGGTTTTCCAATCCTCATAGACTCGCGAGCATTCGCCGCTAGCTAATCCAGAAAGGTCATACATGAGAGCGTAGACGCGTCCTGTTTTCTCCGCGGCAACACGAACCCCTGCCAGTACCTTGTTCTTATTTGGAAGCAATTTATCGTGATTGAGGCCGTTGGCAAAACGTTGAAGGAATACTCCATCGATGCCATAGTCTTGCATCCAATTGAAATGGCGCATGATCGTTTTAGGGTTGACACTGCTATAGACTTCCGCAGCACTGCCGTCGGAGTTCTTAAACTTTGTAGCGTATCGCTCATCCGGGTCTAATTCTGAAACATCTGGCCAGAGATCAACCGTGACATTTCCCGGCGCGAATGTTCCATGCTCCCTACGAGCCCAATGCTTCCAATCCAACCCCATCCCATCATCTGGCGTATTGAACCAACCTTGGTAACCGCACATGACCTTACCTTTAAGTGTACTCCGATCAATGGTATTGTCGTTTGTTTTGGCTCTCACTTTATATGTTTTTTCTTTGCGAACCGTTTGGCCTAAACTCGATACAAGTCGAGCGACTATCTTTGGCTGCTCTTGATAAAGATTGGTGCTCTCACCAGGATCATTAGTCATATTGTAAAGTTGGCCGGCAGGACCATCCTCGACTGGCTCGGTAAAAGTTGGTTTAGAAAACCCACCCGAGCCGAGATTTGTGATGAGCTTCCAATCTCCGTCACGGATGGCCATAGTTGTTTTATGGCTGCCTGCTTGCATGACGAGCTGCTTACGAAGTGATTGATCTGCTACCGACTTGTCTAATAGTGCAGGGAGGAAATCGATACTGTCAGGGCCAGCATCCTCTGGCAGTTGGATTCCCATCACTGAAGCAAAAGTGGCCATAAAGTCCGTGAAACAAACAAGTTGATCGCTGGTGGAATACTTATCAACATGTCCTGGCCAACGGATGATTAGCGGCATGCGATGCCCACCCTCCCAGGCATCTGATTTCATGCCGCGAAAAGTACCAGTCGACTTATGCTCGAACCGCTCAATATCCTCAGCAAGCCATACGGGACCGTTGTCGGAAGTGAAAATCAGCAGCGTGTCATCAGCCATATTAGCTTCGTCGAGTGCCTTGAGGACTCGCCCTATCTCTGCATCAACCATCATTGCAAAATCGCCATACTGGCCTGCACCACTCTTTCCAACAAACTCCTTCGAGGGAAGCCATGGTGTATGAGGAGCAGGATAGGCAAGGTAAAGCAATAACGGTTGTTTTGAGTTAGCTGGTAGCTTCTTATGATTATTGATTATTTCTGTCGCTTCGTTGGTGAAGCATGGCAGCACGTCTTGAAGTTCTAAATTAGGGGCAATGCCACCCGCTCGGTAGAATTCACCTTGGATCGGAGACCAATCTTGACTGCTACTTGCTGCAATGTGGTCGGTCGGCGGTACGACTGCTCGATCACCCCGAATATAGAAGTAAGGTGGAATGTCCGTCGAAGCGCGCATTCCAAAGAAGCTGTCGAACCCACAATCAAGTGGACCTCCTTTTAGTGGTCTGTCGTATCCCTGTTCGTGAAATCCGACATGCCACTTTCCAACCATCGCCGTTCGGTAGCCTTGTCGCTTGGCAAGTGTTGCGATTGTTTCTTGGCTCGGCTCAATCAAAGCATTCTTTGGCCAGCGCGATACATCGGTTCGGAAGGGATAGCGGCCCGTAAGAAGTCCATAGCGTGACATATGGCAAAGCGGACCAGGAGCGTGGGCATCGGTAAAACGCATACCGCTCTTGGCAATCGAATCAATATTAGGCGTCGCAATCTTCGAATTTGGGTTGAAGCAACCAGGGTCACCATACCCCATATCATCAACAAGAATGATGCAGATGTTCGGGGTCTCTGAGGCAATTCCAATACTGCTGCAAGTTGCGAAAAACAAAGCAAAGATCGCAACAGCAATTAGCTTACGAAGCATGATGCCTGATGATGAATACCTAAACATAAAATACCCTTATTCAATATATGATAG
>CAYGQU010000205.1:5692-5999 GCA_964352045.1 uncultured Planctomycetaceae bacterium | reverse complement strand
GCCTTATCAAGATCCGACTTGGCAGTCCGCAAGAATTCTTCTGCCGAGGTGGCTTGTTGCTTCGCACGGCGTCGTTCTGTCTCGACTGGCAGCATCTTTTCGAGTTCTTCAAGATGTCGTTCCGCATTTTGTAAGCGGAGCACTACCGAGCCTTCTTTAAGCGGCAACTCTTCATCGAGTTGTTCGCTTTCTTCGATGGCACGAGTGATTTGCTGTTGTGCAAGATCAATTTGTTCCTGACATTCGTGCAACTGTTCAGCCGCATTTTCGTCGATCATATAGCGAGCCATAAAGACGCCAATAATGC
>CAYGQU010000205.1:0-5682 GCA_964352045.1 uncultured Planctomycetaceae bacterium | reverse complement strand
CCACCGAGCGTCCACACGGTCGGTGCTGTTCCCATGACAAATGGCCAAGCTGTAACCACTCCGCAAAGTGAGAAGATACTAAGCAACAACAAGAAGAGTTCCATTGGCATGACCTGTCGATCAACCAAATGAGTTTCTTGCCGTTCAAGATCATCAAATTGGCGTCGGTTCTGTTCGATCTTCTGCTCGGCTTTGAGACGACGACGAAGCTGGGCAACAAGGTCGCCAGCCTCTTCGATATCGATCGGCAAACCGAGTTTATCGCCCGAGGCGTAGGCCGACTCCATTTGGGCAACATACTGTCGTTCGTTCGAGCGACGCGAATCAACTTCCCCTTGGGCTTCAGCCACCATGGCTTCGGCAGAGGCAACCACCTCAGCAGCCGGCTGGAGAAGATCTATGGTCGAATCATCTAGTTCCGGTGCCGCTTCGGGCGAAGGCTTGTGACGCCAAAGCTTGGCAAGCCGTGCTTCTTCGCTTTCGATTCGGGCTTCAAGTTTTTCGGTTTCTTCGGTCAGCTCAGCCGATTGACGTTCGAGCGCGGCTAACCAATCTTGTTGTTCGCCGAGCGCATCGAGCCGACAACAAGAGCGAACCAACACTTCGTTCACCGTGAGTTCGTTAATCTCGTCCCTGAGTTGACGTCGCTGGCCTCGAATGCCAGCCAATCTTTTCTGTTGCTCTTCTGCCGAAGTGTTAAGCGCGTTGAGCCTATCAATCGCCCCGTCAGGCAACTTAGATAGTTCGGCGTAGCGAACTAAATCGTTGTCGATCCGTAGGCGATCTGACCAAAGTGGCTTCAGGCCCAATGCGATTTCAAACCGACGGGCACGTCGCTCGGCTTCCTTGAGTTCTTCTTCTAATTGCGTGACTTGAGCCGCCGAATCATCGAGGTCGATCATCAATCGAGACCAAACCCGATTCTGAACTGACAGCTCGCCGATGTCGGTTGTTAATCGCTCGCGCTTATCAATGAGGTCGGTAATCGTCGATCGCTCACCAGCCGGTGCGAGCAGCTTAAGCCGACTTTGACGTAGGCCTTGAATCACATCGTAGAGAGAAACCCTATCAAGCCCCGAAGTGAGGCGATAAATCCAACGAGCAGCCTCGGCTCCTTCGAGTGCTCCCAACTCGTTAATCTCATCAAGACCAATCGCAAAGACATTGCTAAAGGTTTTTTCATCAACCGCTTCGAGTGCTTCGCGGAGTAGTCGATCACCCTGTTCTTCCCCATTGGGAAGCGTAACGACGACGCGGCCTCGATCATCGTGGTCGCGTTCGGCATAGCGTGCTGCTTCAAACGGGCCATCGTCCCCCATGATGCCCAAGAAGCCACCCGGTCGGCCTCCTTCGCGTGGTGGGAGATATCGCTCCCGACGCTCGGCCGTCACGCCATAAAGCATCGAACGAAGAAAGTGCATGAGGGTTGTCTTGCCCGCTTCGTTCGGCCCATAAAAGACCGTGATGTCGGAAGACAACTTGCGAAGTCGCAAACCATGCCAGGTTCCGAATCCGTCAACGTAAATTTCAGTAAGCTTCATGACGAAGTCAGAGGGGAGTGTTGCCTCTGCCTTTTGCGATCAGGTTAGGTAGTGATTTTATGTATTTCTTTAACGAACGGTCCCGGACCATGTTCCAAAAACATTGGCATGGAACCTCTATACAGCTAAGTCTCTTCCGTCATCAAAGCAACGCCGAGTTTGGCCGCTTGGTTGAGTAGCGAGGCTTGTTCGGTTGCATTCCCTTGCTTTGCAATCTCGGCCAGTGATGCTTCGGGCAAAGGTTTCGGTAGCATTTCACGGAGATCCAGCATGAAGGCTTCGTTGTGTCGGAGTACTTCCACTTGTCGAAGCAAGTCGCCGAGGATGGTTTCCTGGTCTCGCAATTCATGAGCCGGCTCAAACGCATCGTCGCAGATGACCTCATAGGTCCAGCAACGAGGTTGCTGGCGACCAGCATAATCTTGTAAATCGGTAACAAGGTCTTGGCAAAGACCATCTTCACGTAACTCTAGCAGCAGGGGGCCAACCCCTTGCAATCGCCAAGCAACAAGCTGATCGGTCCCCTTTGATTTCGCGCGTACTTTATCGAGCCGTTCACGCAAGCGTGTTCGAAGTTGTTCGGGAGTGACGCCCGAAGTGAACTCGACGGTCTCTTCCTGCCATCGAATCATATCCGTCGAGACGAAACGCGTTTTCGCACGGCCATCTTCCTCAACTTGAACAATCGTACAACCCGAGGGCCCGACATCTTTGGGACAATGCCCCTGGGGCGAACCCGCGTAGTGTGCAATGCCTGGTTCATGATCGACCGTCGCGCGACGCGCACGGCCACCAAGTGCCATATAATCGACGCGGTCACCTTCTTTGCCGGGTGCATCGTTGGTGCCGAAGGCGACGCCGATGGTAAAACGCCCATGCGCATCGTGATGAAACTCACTTGTATCGGCAGCTTGGCCTTCGGCAAGACTTGTGCCCATGACGCAAGCAATGGTTGATCCATCGCGTACGACTTCATGTGTCGCCAAGGTTCCACGAGGGAAGAACGTTACGTTCTCTGGGAGTGGTAAGCTGCGTGGCCAGGCAGAAGGGGGATCAATGATTCCCCCGGCCCAGAAGACAGGTATCTTTTTCTTTTCCAACCGATGGAATTGATCAACCAAGAAAGTTATCGCCCGCGGTGACGCATTCTTTAAGTCAATCACATTGCCAGCAAGCAGTAGGCCATCGGCGTTTTCGGTAAGGACCGTATCAAAGACACGCTCTGCCGATTGCATCGGCGCATCGCGAAGCAACTCGCGCATGTCATCGGGAGCTTCACTCAATCCATAGAGTGGCCGATCTATATGAAGATCGCTGGCGTGAACAAATCGTAGGGTATGGGGCGCCATTGACGCCTCCGTGCGTATGGGTCAAACGGGTAGAATGGAGGGCCACAACTCTGGCTAATGCTTTCGTGCGATCCTCCCACTCCCTAGAATCTACCCATTATCCGATAATTATCCAACTTCAGCTTGCTTAACATTTCTGTGATTCACAAGATGTGGCTTTCGGAGCGAGGATCTTGTAAATTCTTCTGCATGTTAATTTGAAGTATCGTTTGACGCTTTTTGCTACCTAAAGCCGCATGTCTGCAGAATCCTCATCCACCAAGAAAATCACGATCGAAGTAAAGAAACTTGCTGCGCTAGAAGCGATCTTGGCAAACGAAATCCCTCTTTCGGCTCAGATGGGGGTCTCGGTCGATTCCTACGATTCGACTGGTTTGGCAGTTTCCATGCCTTTAGAGCCAAATCGTAACCCCCATCAGACAGCTTTTGCAGGCAGTTTGAATGCGTTGTGCACGATAGCAGGCTGGGGAATGACCCACCTTTTACTCGATTCTTTGGGCCGCCGTGGCTCGACGGTGATTCGACGCAGTTCGATCAAGTATCGCGAACCGGTGCAAAGCGACCGGGTGCAAGCGGTTTGCCTGCCAGTCTCGGCAACCGATCTTGCTTATTTTGGCGAGATGCTACTCGAAAAAGGGCAAGCAAAGCTCGACCACTTTGTCCAAATCGAAGGGGAAAAACCCGCTCGCCCAGCCGTACTGTTCGCTGGCTCGTACGTCGTGAACCAAACTGAATAAAGCCATATTGGCAGTCTTCCTATTTACCGAGCGATCTTTTTCTAATCGCATGGATGCCATTATGGCATTTTTGCCGCTGAGTCGGATCTAAGGGCCCCTGGGGTTATTTTTTGCAAATCATTACTAAGTAGTCGTTTACGACTATTCAATAAAGTTTGGCACGGCGGTTGCTTTAGTGTAGTTCCATCACTTTGTATTTCCATGGAACCCCTGATTGAGGAGCCAATATTATGCCGCAATGCACCCCCACAAACCGAGTTCGAAACCAACTTTCCCAAGGAACTGGCCTAGCAGGCTTTCCGCAACTGGCCGAAGTCGATTCGGTCTTGCAGCAATTTTTTGGGCCGGGACGACCGGTTACAAATTCCAAGCTGGCGTGGCAAGCGCCTGCTTCGCTTTGGGAGACCGAAACAGACTATCACGTTGAGGTAGAAGCCCCTGGGGTTTCGTCCGAGCACGTTGATATTTCGGTCGAGAAAGATGAGCTAACTATCTCGCTTGAAAGAAAGGTTGATGAAACCGATCGAGCCTATCTGCACAACGAACGTTCCTTCGGCACGGTAACTCGAACGGTAAAATTGCCTGAAACGGCTGACCTTGAAACCGTGGAAGCAAAACTTAATTCAGGCATCTTGAGCTTAACGATAGCAAAACGCCCCGAAGCGAAACCTCGAAAGATTGAAGTTAAGACTTCTTAATCCGCAGCTAAAAACTAAGTTGCAAAAGAAGTCGAGTGAGTTAGGCCACCACAATCGTGTGGGCTGAATAACGCATCGTAGGACTATCCTACGATGCGTTTTTTTAGCTTGTTAGAAACCGGGCTGTAGCTAATCCAAGGGCCGCGGCGGCTAGGCCTAGCAAGACATTGGCGCCGACGTTGAGCATCGCGATACCAAACTCACCCGCTTCTAAATGACGAATCGTTTGGTAACCAAACGTAGAGAAAGTGGTTAGTCCTCCCAGAAGCCCCACGGCTAAGCCCGAGTGCCATATCGGCACGGCCTGTGTGGTTCGGTCATCGCCGCTAGTTGCAAGCCAAACTTCATGCATCAAAAATCCGAGCAAAAAGCAGCCCACGCTGTTCACTAGTAGAGTTCCTATCGCATACCGATCTCCCCAGGCACGCTCGCAAAGCACACCCACCCCATACCGGGACATGGCACCCATGGCGCCACCCAAGCCAATGGCAAACAATCTGGTCAGCATCTCAGACAAAATGAGCTTTCCTGCAAATAGAAAGTGCGGAAAGATTGAAATTTCGAGCTTCGTTCGCTTTCAACCTTTTAGACGTTGTTGTTATGGTTTTCTCGGCCTACAGCACCATGCTAATCGCATTTTCTGCGAATTGATAGCAAACCATGCGGTTTCCACGCATGGCTCATTACGGACTCAACTATCTTATCCAGATTGCCGAAAGTACCTAGTAAGCATTTATTGCGCACAATGTCCATTATTAAGTTGTGATAGCAATTGATGTTTTTGTTGCAAATGAGAACCAAAAGGATACTCCTTCGATTCACTTGGATAAGTGATTCAAGGCTTGCTGCAGGAGGCAGCTTGGCATGGATGCAAACCGCATTGAAAAGACACCGATCGCGTTAATGGGCCTGACTGCCGTGGCGTTAGGAATAAGTTGCTTTGTAGCAATTTATGCCAATATGCATTCACAAGTCGAGCCTCGACCCTTTGCGGCAGAGTCTCGCCCTTGCCAACCAATCTATTGGTCGGCCCCTCGGCTTGCGCCCATTGATATGGCAACGCTTCCCTCCGACAAGCTATCGGATTTGCTAGGGTCGAAACAATCGAGCTACTTAAGTATCTCGACACCAACGCTACAAGAATTAGAGGCCAATGATCCCCTTTGGCTTCTCACAGCCGATGATCTGTTGTCGGTCACGAAGCAAAATATCAAAGCCAGCGAACCGAGAAATTCTGATCAATTTGTCATCTATCTTCCAGCGACTCCGAAACGAACTGCTTCACGTCCGGTCGTAACCAAGCGATTTGCAGTGGCGGAACCACTCCCAATCGACTTAAGCCGATGTTCTATAGATG
>CAYGQU010000204.1:3658-6011 GCA_964352045.1 uncultured Planctomycetaceae bacterium | reverse complement strand
CCTGCGCCACCGACTCACACGAATGTCCCCGTCGAGGCACTGGCGATTGCCAAGCAGGTTGCTGATGCTCTCGATGCGGTAGGGCTTATCTGCATAGAACTCTTTGAGTGTGCCAACGGTGAGTTGCTGGTGAATGAGATTGCGCCAAGGCCTCATAACTCGGGTCACCTAACGATCGAGGCTTGTCCCACATCACAATTCGAGCAACAGGTACGAGCTATTACGGGCTTGCCACTTGGACCAATCGAACAGGCACGTCCTGCCGCCATGGCAAATTTGTTGGGTGAGCATTTGCTAGGAGCAAACGAAGTGGCGAGCGAAGGAAAAGATTTTTCTCTAAATCCCAATTGGGAAGCGGCTTTGGCTTATGGAGCCAACCTACACTTGTACGGCAAGGAATCGCCACGGATTGGTCGCAAGATGGGGCACCTTACCGCTTTGGCCGAAACAACCGAACAGGCAAAGCAGTGTGTCCTAGCCGCCCGACGGTCTCTTGCGTATGGTGTTGAGTAGACGTACGCAATCCCCACGCCTAGAGACCATTATGTCCAAACGATTGATCCAGCTTCTTTCTTCCGCCTTTGCATTAGCGTTTGTGCCTAGCTGCTCGGCTGCCGCTTCCGAGCAAGTGGTAATCAACCATACGATGACGACACTCAATGGCGAATCAGTCAACTTAGCAGAAAAGTACGCAGGCAAGGTCGTTTTGTTTGTCAATGTCGCGAGTCGTTGCGGGTTTACTCCGCAATATGCTCAACTACAAGAATTGCACGAAAAGTATGCTGACCAAGGTCTGGCAATTGTCGGTGTCCCCTGTAATCAATTCATGGGGCAAGAGCCGGGCAATTCGGAAGAGATCGCTACGTTCTGCCAAAAAAACTATGGTGTAACGTTCGATATACTTGCTAAAGTCAATGTAAAGGGCGACGACAAATGTCCTCTCTACGCCGATTTGGTCGAGGCCTCAGAATCAAAAAAAGAAGTCTCATGGAACTTCAATAAATTCCTTGTCGATCGCCATGGAAAATTGATTGCCCGCTATGGCTCGAGAGTCAAACCCGATAGTAGCCAGCTTACGAAAGCAATCGAAGCGGCGCTCGCTAGTGAGTAATCGTCTGATTTCGGCGAGGCTAAGCTCAGGGTATTTTAGAGTGCAGCGTCCTTACAACGCGACATCGCGCCATACCAGATCACTAGCCCGAAGTCCCCATTCGGGACCAAAGTAGCCTGCTGCACGAACGTTGTCGATTGGCGAGCTTGCTTCAATTGAATTAAGTGATTCGGAGCCGAAGATTAGCAAGTCGGGGTAATGCACGCCCGACCAAAAATAACGCAGCCGTGTGGTGGCGCGCATCCCTTGGATGCCGGTTCCGCCGATAAGTGCAATGCTAGCTGTTCGGCTGTCGAGGCGTGGTTGCACCAATAGAATCGCGAGATCATCTCCCAGTTCGGGGCGAGGGCCAATATCAATTCTGCCCTGATAGGCTTTTACCGGACTTCGAATCAAAAGTCGTTTGGCAACGGAGTTTGTATCGAAATTGCCGTACAGAATGAGACTACGATCCCGATACTTATCGAGCTGAAAGTTGCGGTCGGCAATATAATCGAGCCGACCATTGCCACGATAGCGGAAGGTTTCGGCATCGTATCGAGCCTTTGCCTCGGCCCAATTATTTTCTGCTTCGCTTCCCTGTGTGCCGTAGATTAGAAGTGGGTAGTTAGCGAAGACCGATTTCAAACCACCCATCCGATCAGCAGTTTTTACCGCGCGACGAAAGAATGAACGGGGTCGCTTTGGAAGCCCCCAGACACCTTCTTTATCACGTTCTAATCGGATAATAGCAGCGCGTGCTGGCCAATCGATCCGAAAAGCAGGTTGGCTATCCAGCCGTATTTGAACTTTCTTAGCCTCTTCGACATCTCTCAACGACAAAGTGAGACCAAGCACGTTATCAGTCGAGCCTCGGAAAGTAGCCAACTGTGAGTCACGCAGCAGGCGAATACTTGCAAGCTTGCCTTGTTCGACGACCGCATCAATTTTTGCCCAAGCTAGTTCTGAGTTTATTGCCAGATCAGGTGTAACGAATTCAATTTGATTCGCATCCAATTCTTCACGACGCTGTAAAGCGGGCTGGAGTGCACTTGCAACAACACTTGCTTGTTGATCGACACCGATCGAATTTTCTTGGTAAGAAAAATCAAAGTGAAATTTTCCTAATTCGCTTCGTAATTCTCGAATCTCAGACATTGCCGTAGCGCTTCCCCGCTCGTTCTGATGCAAGCGAATCGAGGTGGCAGCGAGGTTAGTAACCAAACCAAAAAAATCGGCTGCCGATGCCCTTCGATTAAGGAG
>CAYGQU010000204.1:0-3648 GCA_964352045.1 uncultured Planctomycetaceae bacterium | reverse complement strand
ATTAAGGAGTTCGTTCAAGCTTTTTAGTCGCGAATCATTGGAAGGCGATTCGATGGGTAGAAGTAGATTAAGCCAACCGTTGCTTGCTTCGACCGCAGCGAATTGATCGGGATGGTTTGTCGCTAGCCACAAAGCGCCATGGCCCCCCATGCCTTGGCCCGAGATGGCGGTACGCTCCGTCTCGAGTGCCAGCTTCAAGCGAAGATCGGCGATTGCTTCAATTGCATCGGTAGCAGACCAGTCTTCCCAATCAAAGCCATAAACGCCTCTCCCATGCGGTGCGATTTGGTGGATGCCAATCAATGCTTCGGATTGTGTGAGTAATTCGTAACCATTATCACCCGCATCATGTAGCTGAACGACAAGGCTTTGCTTGTTGGCTCCCGAATCGGTCGCGGGCGAATGCTTCGATATTGCCGGAAGAAATGCGTACTGTTGAACCGAAGCGTCGATTTTACTAACGAACGTGTGCGATTGCAGATCTCTCTCGGCAACGACCTTGATGATTAACTCGGCTTGGTCAATCGGTTTTTTTGCGATCTCTTTTTCATTGGACCGATGAACAAGGTTAACCTGTAGCTTCAGGTTGTCGCTGTTGACTTCCCCTTGGAAGGCGCGGATTTTGAAAGGAACACGCACGATCGACATCGGTGCGATATCATCGATGGCAGAAATCAGTGGTTCGCCATCATGTAATTGAGAAACGATTTGTAAATTCGAGAGCGTCTTGTTGCTGGCGTTGATGATTGGTAACGAAGCTACAAGCAACGGCGAATCTACAATGTACCTCTCGTTCTTGGTTAAAGTTGCAACCACATCGGGAAGAACCGTGTTCGTTTCATCGAGTAAAACCGCTGTGTCGATACGACTAAAAATGGGTCGGGCATTTGGTTTGGCAAAGTGAATTAATAAGGTGTTGGTTCCTTGCTTGACGTTAACCGGAATCTTTGGCACGGAAATGCTGTAAGGGTTACCCGCTATCCACTCCCCGTTGAGATTGGCGGTGGCGCAGCCGGTGGCATCGAGGAGCATAACACCTGCTGCGGGCAAATCAAAAGTTGTGTAAGCATAGCCGCCGATCATGAGTTGTTCAGGGGGCTGCTTTTCTTCACTTTGCCAAAAGAGTTCGATCCCATTTGCTGAGCGAACTTGGTCCCCTAACTTGGGTTGAAAATCGTTGTTCTGGACCAATGCATATTCAACCGGGTCGATATGTATCGGCCCACGGCGATAGTCTCCCACACGCGGCAAAAGCAGATAGCCTGTCGGCCGAATCTCAGCCGGCAATTCGGCACTCATTACGCCAGTCGATTCGACTGGTTGATCTTCTAAAGCCTCCTGGGCGCTGAGGGGGTTTGGCAAGCTGCTGCCAAGCAAGCCGAATAACAGAAGCCATCTCGGCATCAGGCAAAGCGTTTTGGAATTGGATGGCAATCGGAATGTCATACGTCAGCATCTTTTAAGCGAAGCAAGTTAAAACTCTAGCCTAATTAGGGGCCCCATCATAAGAAAGCCGATCGACGCAATCCTTGCCGATGAGACTGCATAAAAGACCTTACCAGGAGTCGGCTCCGTTAGAATCGTCACATTCAGCTGCCTTACGGTCTGACCCAACAGCGCATGAAAAACCCCCGGCTGGCATCGATAATGCTAGCCGGGGGTTGGCAGTTGCGATAATGACAACTTGAATCAGTCGCGTGGACGTACAACACCGGTCAGTCCGGTGTAGTCAGCCCGATCTTCTTCGTGCCAAAGTGGATGTCCGTCGCGTACGCGTTGAGCAAGCGTTTCGAGCTTCTCAGGCGAACCGGCTGGCGAAGAAGTGGGGACAAAATCTTCATCGTCCTTGCGCGGGACAAAATCTTCGTCGTGGCCATACTTGAGGATGGCTTCAAATACGTTGCGGAGTGTTGGATCTGGCATGCTACTTTTTACCTTATTCGTCTTGGGATATGATTTGTCTTGGGATATGGACGACCCCCGTCAGGGCAAATTCACTGAGTTGTTTCTTGAGCGAAACAATCTCCAAAGCGAATTGTTCCCCAACAGGTTGGGATAGTAAGGCTGTTAGTCACCAACATGCTATGAGCTGCCCTGTTTGGTTGGAGCATCGCTTAGCTCCGATGGATCGGACAAAGCATTGATAGGACAAAGCACAATGTTTAGCGACTGGTAAAACGCGACTGGTGTGAACGGATTGGTCAAACTTAAGTAACGCCGTTAGCTGAATAAAAGTTCGCTAAATATGGCAAAATTTACCGTTATCGTTACTCTTACGAGCTAGCAGTCACTTCAAACTGCTCGACCTAACGTCCTTTTTCACGTTCTTCATCAGCACCATGGGGCCATCGTCCATGACAGGTGCTAAAGCTTGCATTCATGCAATTAAATAATACGGCAAAGCCCGGCTTGCGGCCAAACAAATCAAGCTTTGTAAATGGTTATCTTTTCGTAGTAAGAATCCCTCTCATCGTCTGTCACACGACTGAAAGATGAACTTGCAATCAACAAGTCAGGAACGCAGGATTATTACTACCTGGGCGACAAAGTCAAGTTTTTTCTCCGCGTCAACCCGGGGGGTCTTGTCGATTCTTCCTAACCCCTGTCAAAAAGTGCCGACTGGGCGAACAACGCTTGCTAGCGCTACCAGAATTCTATCGGATTCCCGTAGCAATTCAAAATAACCGGTAGCTATTCAAAAATAAGCCAAATACCGATGTTTGTGAAAACTTGAACCTCGCAGGCCTACGAGAAAGCTTTTGTATTATGACGTGGATCCAAAAATCACTTGTTTTACGACCTATGCCTCGAGGATTTCACCTCATTACGAACCAGATAAGAGAGGGGTTGCCCGAATTGACCGAATTTTCGGTCGGTCTGCTTAACATTTTTTTACAGCACACCTCGGCTAGCCTCACGCTGACTGAAAATGCTGATCCCGACGTACGAAGTGATCTCGAAACAAGTTTCTCGGCAATAGCTCCCGAGTCGTTTCGTTATACGCATACATGCGAGGGCCCTGATGACATGCCCGCTCATGTGAAGTGCTCTTTGCTGGGGGCTTCCTTAAATATCCCTATAAACGAAGGAGAAATGGCGCTAGGCACCTGGCAAGGGATTACTCTCTGCGAGCAACGCAACCGAGCCACTTCGCGACGAATTCAGCTGACACACCAGGCACAACTTGCCGAAGGCTAAACGGAGCCATGCTACATTGAAAAGTAGTTTTCAGAAAACCTCCCCATCTCATCCTCGGAGCGCAAGCAGATGACTCGCAAGATGATAGCTTCGCTAGGGCGATCTGGTGGATCAGGAAAAAATGCCGCTTCCGTTAATTTTTTGCAAAAATTTGAACGAAACACCTGACACTTTAGTAGGGATTGCCTAAACTCACGACATGAGCAGGGCGAAAGCCAGCCACCTGCACTCAGAGATGACATCCTGTATGACTTCCTCTGAATTGGTTGGCAACCTGCTGAGCACGTCCCCTTAGTTGGGGAAACCACCTGCATCGGGCCGTCACAAGCCCTTTGATTGACAACTTTGAATTTGATACGCAACTTTGATTATCGTGCTTAGTTTGCCTGTTCGAGCTGCCTCTTTCACAAGGATGCGAAGGCTACCTCACGATGGACTCCCCTGACTGAC
>CAYGQU010000203.1:0-6026 GCA_964352045.1 uncultured Planctomycetaceae bacterium | reverse complement strand
GGTCCGAACCGAACTATTCGTTGAGCGCATCCCCTCGACGGGTAACCAAACTTCTTCACCATCACCGAAGTAGGCTTCCCTTGGATCTACAAAATCATTCCATAAAGCATCAAATGCCTCGGCCAGCCGATGCTCAAGTCGTCCTACACTGTTCTCAATAGACATTTCAGTCTGTGTACTCATATCAGATATCCTATTTAGGTCGATTGGTCGTTAGTATTATGGATTCTTAATCATTTAACGACTGTTGTCGCCATATTTCTTCTGCCAGTCGCAATGCCATCTCAAGTGCGTCGGGGCCATCGTCATGTGAACCGATTGGAAAGTCTTTTAGTTGATCAACTAACAATTGGGTCCCAGGACTACCTCGCTTAAAACGAAAACGTCGTTGCGATAAGTAGGGTGCTAGTCGTCGAATCCGCATAATCTTGTTGACATGATTCGTAATTTCGCTTGGAGAGACACCAAGCATGCTGTTGCGTTGGAACTCGGCTGCGAATTCACCGGCCAGTAGCTGTTGCCATTGATTTGCTTCAACACCAAACGCATCGGGACGGAACCGTTTGCAATGGGCAACTCCATCAGCCACCATCTGCGAAGTTGGACGCCTAGCTAAGTCAGCTTCTATATGGATTACTCCAAGCTCGTCTACGCCAAGCAGCACAATCGCTGAGTAATCCCCCTGTCGAGCATCGCGTCCCTTGCTCGGATCAATCGCAATGGTGCGAAGGGTCAGATGATCGGGCCAATCGTCAAACCAGCATGATTCATCAAAGTAAGTCTCAGGCCATTCACAACGCTCGGGATCCACTGGTGATGATTGTTTTTCTCGTTCAAAAGTGGTGTGCCCACTTTCGACTCGCATTCGCATAAGTGTGTAAAGGTCTTCTTCCTCGGGCCAAAGTAACTCGGCTCCTTCGAGCATCTCGTAACGATGACGTTCATAAAAGTTCTTAGCTTGGTCGGTTGCATCTTCTTGATCACGATCACAATAGAGTGACTCCCACGCTTTCCAAAGTTCTTGATTCTCGGGCCAATTGATAATGGCTTGAAACTTACGCGACTGCCAACCTGCGGTTCGATCGAGTTGCATTGCCAACGCATCGCGATGCAATGCCGTTGCTAAATTGATTAAATTAGTTTTCTTCGTTCCTGCTTTAAGCAAAGTGCCATGAAACCAACCATCGGTAACCGAACGTCGATATGCCGAAGCAATATGACTTTCGTTTTGCAGATCGTCGCAAACGATCAGCGTCGGTCGGTATGATCGCTTGCGCCTTCCACGGATCCGCTGCCCGGTTCCGTACGCTTCGATCACGACCCCATTTAGCAGTTCAATCGCCCCTGATCGCCATCTTGGTCCACGCCCAAAACTTTTAGGGTAAGATTCTTCGATTTGTAGGTTTTCAAGTAATTCGGTCTTGATGTTTTCCAAGTGTGCTTGAGCTTGATTCTTTGTGTCTGAGACGATCCAAATATAAGGTTCCATCTCTTCCAAAGCAGCTCGTAAGACAAAGGCTAGGGAACCAATCGTTGATTTGGCTCCGCCACGAGGTCCAATTAAGTTGACTTTCTTACCTCTTTCTGTCTGCATCGCATCAAGTTGATCAGCTAACCAAACGTGCATCTTCGATGGTGCCTTAGCAAAGTGGTTTGTTAAATGATGGCGAGACCAAGCTAGTAAACTATGATGCGAAGATTTTGATTCGGTATAAGTTGGCTCTTTTGCGAAAGCTCTCGTTAAGGCTAGTCGTAATGATCGGCATAATTCTAAAGAGGACTCTCCACAGGAAATCGTCATGCGCCGCCTACCTCCTGATCTGCATCTAAATTACTAGTCGAACTACGATCTTCCAACAACAAGGGGTCCGTTAAGTTGTCAGCTAGTTCATCCAGTTTATCGAGCACACGTTGTCGATCCTCGGTTTGATGTATTGCACTCGCTACGGACGAAGTAACAGAGCTGAGGAATCGAATTAGTTCTCGGCGAGTTATTTCGCCGCTCCCGCGACGACCGTACCGGTGCGGAGCACGTCGTTCGAGCCACCAAACGCTTGCTCGCCAGTGGCGTTCTTCTTTCGCTGCCTGCTGAATGTTTCGCATGTGCGCCAGCTCGGCACCCGCCTCGGCACGCCTAAGCGCTTTGGCAAAGATTTCATCACGCAACGCGTCGCTAACTAAATCTTGAACCGTGCAACCAAGATATCGAGCTGCTAGTTCTCGATCACATCCAACCGAAGCGATGAGGGTTGCTTCCTTCTTCTGCTCCTCCGTGAGGTGTGCCATGAATACGACTCATTTTTTTCGAGTTGGTTTGGTATAAATCGAGTCACCGAAGTACTCAAACGAAACAACGGCTCTACCCGCTGAACTTCGATAGGATCTAAATGCCGATCGACGTCGTCGACCCCCTTGCCCTGTCTTCTTGACGTTTACTGTTCGCCATTGATCGGACTTTCGACAATGGTTTATCAAGGCAGGATGGCTACTCGTTACATTGATTCGCAGACCTTCGTCTCGATGCAACTGAGCGACTGCTCCGACGAACCGCATACCAATGCCAATGCCTTGAAAGTCGGGCAACGTCACAATGCGTGTAAACCGACGATGATTTTTCTTGGCGATAACTGGTAGCGTTGCAGCAAAACTGACGGGCTCACCTTTCCATGTTGCCAAGTAACAACGCGATTGAGGCGCGATCGTTCCGCTTAAATAGTGATGCCTTGCAAACAATCGCCAAGCATCCACTCGGCAGCGATGGACTTCCAGTTCGATACGAGGTCGCCTAAGACGCCTCCGCTCTAGCCGACAAGTGGCCATATCCAAAATCCAATCGGGCTCAAGCCATTCAGCAATATCGTAATGGCAAGTTACCGCTATGAAACGACAGGGTAAATTCCCCTTACGAACCCCTTTAGCAATTGCTGCCGAGGCGACTCGGGCAACATTTCGATCGACGACGCTAGTGAATTCATCAAACGCAACCGTCGGTGGATCGGGTCGTGCATTTCCTTCTTGATCGAATCCAACGGCTAAAGCTCGTGCCAAGTCACAACGAAATCGCTCGCCATTGCTTAGAACGTTATAAGGTTTAACCCAAGAAGGGGGTGAACCAAAGCCGACCGCGGTAAAAAGCTCGACAACACGACGTACCGGCAATTCACCAAAGCAGTCGATTACTGCTTTATCGGAAGGCCAGTCATGACCTTGGTGTAAGTTTTCTCCGAATGCCACGCGGGCTATCGTGCTTTTACCACTTCCCGAGGGACCAACAATCAGACCTATTTGCCAATCCTCATCCACATCGGGTAATTCAACCTCGAATTTCTCGGTCGAATGCTCTTCGAGCGGGACATCAAACATGCCAGCGACTTGCTGTACGCGAAAGGAATCATAAACGGGGCATTCCACTTGCACAGATAATTCTGACATCGTGGCTCCTTTATCATTGACTAGTAAACGGAGAAACAGAGAGGTGCTACTTCACAGCGTTAACACTCGGCACTTAAATCCCTCTTCTCGCATGCGTTCATAGATAACCTGCTGTGCTTTTTCATCTTCCACTTCAATCACAATCTGAAAACTTGGCGGGATTTCAAGTTCTTCAGGCAATAATTGCTTTTGATCGGGAATCGTACGAGCAAGTTTGGCAAACATCTCTTGAACCGCTTGGCTACTACTCTCGTTCGTTTCAAGCAAACCAGTAAGTTGCTCCTCATCGACCCCGGCTAAAGAGGCTAAAGGATCGTGTGTTAAAAGCACTTGCTCTGCCTCACGGTCATCCAAATCAAGGATCAGTACGGGCAGTTCGGTTGTCGGGGTCGACTCCGCTCGTAAAGGACCATCGACACGATGAAGCCAACCATCTCGCAAATCACGAGCCAGCAACGCGCCGGCAATCCCTACATCTGCCAAAACTCCCTTGAGTACGTCACGTTGATAACGCGAATGCGTACGCCAATTCTTCGGATGTGGTTTCAGATCGCTCGCACGTACTCGGCGAAGTTCTTTAACCCGATCTCGTATTTTCATCGTCTTTCTCCACGCACGAGTTGTCGAATATCTGTTTTCATCAGGCTCACGTCTGCCTTAAGATGCGCTATCTCGGTTTCAAATCGCGCTAATCGCTCTCGATTAGAAGCAGCCAAATCATGCACTTGCCAAAGTGTTGCCCCAACGAGCGTCATGATGGCCAACGCCAAAGACAACAAGCCACCCCAGTCGGCTGGAGCAAGATGAACACGGTTTTCTGAAGTTCGTAACATTTTTTCCTGCTGGTTCTAAAAACTATTCACACTCCGACTCTTCAAGCAAAAGTTGCCCTTCAAGGGCCAGGGGCAGCAGGAATTATGGGTGCCGACGTCTTGCCAGTAGTTGCCTTGGGCGAAGAAACATCTCCCACCGAATTACTAGTAACCGCATCCGTACGAGTCAGTCCGTAGAAGCTCGACAAATTCGTCGGCCAGGGACCAATATCAGCTGGCATGTCGGTGACGGGGATTCCTTCGGCAAGCAATACGAGACGATCTTCGGTAAAAACTCGATCAAGACGAGGTACCGTATCAACCATCTCGGTTGAAGTAAAAAAGTTGGCTGGGTTATAAGCTGCAAGATCAGCATCAGACAAAGCAAACCCCTCGGCATACGCCTCTTCGCGTGTCTTACCAAAAAGCTCGATAGCCATGTTCGTGTATACACGCTTAATGTACTGACCCACTTGACCCGCAAAGGCGGTCGAAATTTCCATTTCTTTACGATTCTCGGTGTGTTGCATCGCTTCGGCAAGTGAAACGAGAATCATTCCCGCCCACCGTCGCATGAACGAGTTACGCGCTTTGAAGTACGGAATTGGATAAACCCGAAAGACTTCACCTGCTGGCCTTGAATGAATTACTTCCATATTATCCTTACCAGGCTCAACAGCCCGACCTGCTAATAAACTAGCAGCACGCAAGTAAAGTTTGTGAATTCGCTTGCATGTATTGATCGAAGGGGGAATACGAAGATCGACATCTTCGTGATGCATCAGATGAAAAAGATTTCTACCCACGAGATCAACCCAATCAAGTATCTGCGGATTCAAACTCCCTACGTCGTTCGACCAGTTTGGAACGGCGTAGCCGGCGTCACCAAAGACACCCACTTGGTACCAAAGGACAGCATCGGTATTTGTTAGCGGCATAATGTATTACTCCAGAAAAAATGATTGCCTACATAGATGAAATGATCGAATTCGTTAGTCATTGCGACTACCGGCCAGTTGTTGTCGGATTAGTGAGTCGAGACTAGTCAGCATTTCGACCGAACCGGGAAACTTTCGCGCTAGTTGTTCGCAAGCCCATTGGTGTGCTTTCGCAAATTCATCTTTCTCGTAAGAAACATATCGTGTCTCGGGTACGATTTTTTGTTGCGGTGGAGGTAAATCAACCGCGATCGGCTGGCCTCTGCTGCTTGCAAGTCTTTGCGACTTCGTTTTCTTATTTCGTTGCCACCAAAGGCTTCCAACCAAGAGGGCTAAACCAACTGGTCCTCCCACACTGGCTGCACCCAAGATAAATTCACTAATGCTCCAGGCCGCCATGAGTTTAGAAAAAATGGATCGGTCACCATATGCCTCTGGCATTGGTTGCTTCTCTGATGGGCTTGGCGTTGGCTTCGTAGGCGTTGGCAAGATTGGCTGCGTAATATTTGCTAACTCTCCTAATTTTCGATTCGATTCATCAACATTTGCTTCCAAAGAACCAAGACGCCCTTCAAGTCGATTCAACCAGGCAGGCTCGGTGGATGGTTTTGCGTAATCCGAAGGCTGGCTCTGGTATGGTTGCTTCTGAATCGCTTGCAATGGTCGGGGGATTTTTGCCAAAATCTCCCTTAGTGGGGCACCATAAATTGCGTAGGTCTCACCATTTCTTTCACCCCAAACGATCGCAACAAGCCTTCCCAAGGCATCGAAAACTGGTCCACCACTATCACCCGGTCTAACCGATCCGCGCATCCGTAGGCTTGGCGTTGTGGCACCGTTTGAT
>CAYGQU010000202.1:0-6056 GCA_964352045.1 uncultured Planctomycetaceae bacterium | reverse complement strand
TGGACGAACGATGCCAATGTGAGGTAAGATTCGGGATGCATCGGTTTAGTAGTCTTTGACTGAAATAACATCTACGGGGCTGATCAATAATATTTGCTTCATCTATCCTCAACTGCGATGACGACTCTGCTATGAGCCAACCACTTCGGCTTGTGCTAGTACTGCACAACCATCAACCTATCGGAAACTTCGACGGCGTCTGCGAACAGGCGTACCAAGATAGCTATCTACCCTTCTTGGACGTTTTCGAGCGGTTCCATTTGCCAATAGGTTTGCACACCAGCGGTTCGCTCATGGAGTGGCTCGCTAAGCATCGGCCTGAGTACCTTCATCGGCTCGCTCGACTCGTTAGCGAAGGTCGTATCGAAATCCTTGGTGGACCGTTTTACGAACCAATCCTAACGATGATTCCGGCTCGCGACCGAGTTGGACAAATCCGTCGCTATACCGATTGGCTTAATGATCGTCTCGGCGCGAATGTTCGTGGCATGTGGATGCCAGAACGTGTTTGGGAGCAATCCCTTACCAGCGATATTGTCGATGCGGGCATGGAATACACCATCCTTGACGACTTTCATTTCAAAAACGGTGGGTGGACCGAAGATCAACTCCACGGCTATTACGTCACGGAAGATGACACACGATTGCTCAATGTCTTCCCCGGTAGCGAAAAACTTCGCTACACGATTCCCTTTGCCGAGCCAAATGAAACAATCGACTACCTTCGGCATGTCGCCTCGGTTCAACCGGGTGCGATTGTCTTGTTTGGCGACGATGGCGAAAAACTGGGGACTTGGCCTGATACGAAAGATCATGTCTACAAAAATGGCTGGCTTCAACGCTTCTTTGAAGCACTGCAAAACAACAGTGACTGGATCAAAGTCACGACGCCCGCCGAAGCACTCGATCATGTTCAGCCGCTTGGCAAGGTCTTTATTCCGGAAGGTAGCTATCGGGAAATGACCGAATGGGCGATGCCAGCCAAACAGCAGAACCTCTTCCAAGATGCCAAGCATGACCTGGAGCATGAGAACAAATGGGACGCCATTGCTCCGTTCACCCGTGGTGGATTCTGGCGTAATTTCAAGGCACGCTACCCTGAAACCGACACCATGTATGCTCGTATGCAAATGGTTAGCCAACGCCTAGCAGCCGCTGTGGCAGAAGATCAAGCAACCCATGATGGCAGCCAAGGCGAGCCCTACCACGATGCCCTTACTGAGCTTTATCGTGGTCAATGCAACTGTAGCTATTGGCACGGTGCCTTCGGTGGCGTTTACTTGCCCCACTTGCGACATGCGATTTACAACCATCTTATCGCGGCCGATAACTTGGTAGACCATATGCACGGTCGCGGTTTGGAGGCCGATGCCGAAGCCTGGGTCGAAATCGAAACCGACGACTACAATCTCGACTCCCGCAAGGAGGTGCGACTAGCCTCGAATCGCCTCGTCGCTTTGCTAGCCCCCTTCACCGGAGGTGAATTATATGAGTTAGATGTGCGTGCCATCTGCATGAACCTCGGCGCTACGCTAGCCCGTCGCGAAGAAGCATACCACCGTAAGGTCTTAGCAGGCCCAAGCAGTGGCGACGGCGATGTTGCAAGCATCCACGATCGAGTTGTTTTCAAGCAAGAAGGGCTTGACCAGTACTTGCAATACGATGTGCGAGAGCGAAACAGTTTAGTTGATCACTTCTATGATCTCGACGTTTCGCTTGAAACGGTTGCAGGCGGAGAAGCACGCGAAGCGGGAGATTTTGTTGGCGCGCCCTATGAAGCAGTGCTACGTCGTAAGCCAGATAGAATGCAAGCCCTGTTCAATCGCGATGGCCATGTCGATGGCACACCGATTCACATCACCAAAGGGATCACTCTTGAAGCAGGCAGCGCGACGCTCGAAATTTCCTACCTGCTCGAAGGCTTGCCTACCGATAGGCCCGTTCACTTTTCGTCCGAATTCAACCTCGCCGGACTACCAGCGGGAGCTGATGACCGCTTCTTCTATATCAAAGAAAGAGATGAACCGCTCGGCGACTTGTCAACGCAACTCAACTTGCAAGATGTCGAGTCGTTGCACTTGGTCGATAATTGGCTAGGTATTGATGTTGGTTTTGAAGTCGATCGACAAACGTCATTCTGGACCTACCCCCTTTCGACGGTGAGTCAGTCAGAAGGTGGTTTCGAGTTGGTTAATCAATCAGTCATCGTCCAGCCGCACTGGATCCTTCAAGCCGACGCCCATGGCCGTTGGAGCGTAACGATCCGCCTAACGTCTGATACCTCCGCTGCCGAATCACGTCGAAGCGAAACTTCGGACGAAATGGCCTCGGTCTGATTTGGCTAGCAAAACATTGATCTGGGAAAATTTCAGGGCCATACCGTAGAATAATGGTATGGCCCTGATTGATTCTCTAACGCTTTTCCTAACCACGTTCTGGCATGTTATGCTTGAACTGGCGCCCTGGTTACTGGTTGGCATTAGCGTCGCGGGAGCGATGGATGCCCTACTCCCAAAGGGTTGGTTAAAGCGTCATTTTGCAACTCGGTCAGGCGTCATTAAAGCGGTCCTCTTTGGAATTCCTTTGCCTCTTTGCTCTTGTGCCGTAATACCTGTCGGCTTGGGATTAAAGCAACAAGGGGCCGGCAATGCACCGGCAGTTGCCTTCTTGATTAGCACGCCACAGACCGGGGTCGATTCAATCTTCGTAACGGCATCTCTCTTGGGCTGGCCCTTTGCGATCTTCAAAATGGCGACGGCATTAGTAACGGGCGTCGTTGGCGGATGGATCCAGCAACTGATCGATCTCCGTAATGGTTCAGAAAACAAGTCGAACGAAGAGATTATGCACGAGATGCCAGCGAGCTTTCAGCCACTCAATGTGATTGAAGCTCCTCATCGAATGATTGAACCTGAATCGGAGGAATCAACAAGCTTGCTTGGTAAGCTATTTCTTGGTGCTAAGCACTCGGAAGAAATGATGCGGTCAATCTACCTCTGGCTTATGGTTGGTGTGCTCATCTCGGTAGCTATTACCTTATGGATTGATGAAGGGGCACTCGAGGGACTCAACAGCTACGGCACACTTGCTTCGATGTTTGTGACACTGCTGATTTCTCTTCCTTGGTACGTTTGTGCCGTCGAGTCGGTGCCGATTGCCGCCGCGCTGGCGGGTGCAGGCCTTCCGCTGGGGGCAATAATGGTATTCCTCATGGCAGGGCCGGCAACCAATATGGCAACCATGGGTGCCCTCTGGCGAGGGCTTGGCCCCATACCGACCATGGTTTATCTAGCTACGATTATTGTCGGTAGCTTCGCAGGGGGGCTAATATTTGAAGCATGGAACCCGACCATGGCTCGATCAGGCGGTAGTTTCCTGGTCCACCACCATACGACCGAGCCAACCTGGTGGGCAACCGCATGCACGCTCTTTCTGTTGGCATGGCTAGTTCGCCTTGTTTGGCTCGATTTCGGCAAGCGGCCCAGCAAGTAGGTTCTGCTATTCAGACCGTAGGTTAACGGCTTTCGAATGAAGATAACGCATTGTTCTGTTAGATCATCATCACGGCCCGCACAGCGGACCCTACGAAACGGTGGAAAACACATTTTTCTTGCTCCCCAAACCGTTACTCCATAAGCCGTTATCGACCACCGCAAAAAATCTTGGTCAAAATCCAATTGCATGATCGGAATGTATCGCTACACTCACATGCTGTGTGATGGTGGTTCGCCTACGCAACATTCGTGTAGCGAACATAACAGGGAACACCGGTGTGAATCCGGGACGGCCCCGCCGCTGTAACTGAGCAGATACGTCGAAGCATTTCTTTGCGTCCTCAAAAACGCATTGCCATTGTCGCTGGAACAATTCATCTCGCCTTGCGAGTTGAAAGTGAAAGTGATGAGAAGGCCCTGCCTCGACAACGCCCGGGAGTCAGAAGACCTACCATCGCGTTGCCTTTGACCTCAGCGAGGGACTGAAGTCATGTAGGATACCTGCTGCCTTGCTCGTTTCGTTGGCGTGTTATACTTCGTTTAAAGTCTTCTGGATGCTTACTGTAAGCATTTCAATGTCTAATAAACCAAGCTAGTTCGCCAAACCGTTGCCAGGCCGCACTGCGCAAACGTTTTGACCGATGCTCGTCGCTGAAAATACGCACCAACCAAACGCAGCTAAAACGAATGGATTCACACTCGTTGAACTGCTGGTCGTGATCGCGATTATTGGTATTTTAGTGGCGATGCTGTTGCCTGCCGTTCAATCGGCACGAGAAGCAGCACGCCGCATCAGCTGCACCAACAACCTTCGCCAAACGGGACTAGCGCTACTCAACTATGCGTTGGTCAAAGAATCGCTTCCTATGGGCTGCGATGGTTGTGGGCTGTTCCCCGTCGGCAAACGAACCTCTTGGCTAACGCGATTGTTGCCCTTTCTCGAACAGACAACACTTGCCGACCAATATGACGATACCCTCTCAGCCACCGAGGCCACGAATCGTGCCGTTGCGATTCAAGTCACAGAGTTCCTCTGCCCGAGCGAACCTTCCGACAAAAGGTTCGATACCTCAAAATCATGGCTCGGCTGTGCTTACACTGACTACGGTGGCGTTTTTGGTGTTGAAGGGGCATCGTCTGGCAACGGACAAACGATCGACGAAGCGAACCTTGGCGTCTTCCTCTACAACTTGGCAACGCAACTGTCAGAAATCACCGATGGCACGTCCAAGACAATCGCAGCCGCAGAACTACTGAATCGACGCATCAGCGAGTGCGTATGGACCAACGGCGAGAACGTTTTCGCGCAAGAAGAGTCAACACCCATCAATGCGCCCTCTGGCCTGGGTGGTGACATTGGCAGCCCACACCCAGGTGGCGCGATCGCTCTCTTTTGCGATGGTCATGTCGCGTGGCTCGCCAACTCGACCGAACAGCCGCTATTAAATGGAATGTTGACCAAAGCGGGTGGTGAGGTCCTGCCATGAATTGCACTTCATTAAAAACAGGGGCGTGCCTCGTCGCTTTACTCGCCCTAATGATGATCGCTCCAGCAACTCTCTCTGCAACGGCTGTCTCCTCGTTTGATGATATTACCTACTGGGTCGGCACTGGATCGAATCGTGCAGCGATCGCCATTGATTGGATTGGTGATGATGCAAGTGATACGGCACTCGTTTGGGGCTATCGTTGGAATGGCATCGCAACGGGTCAACAAATGCTGCTAAATATTTTGGCTGAAGACCAACGCTTTTACGCTCGCATGAGTAGTGGTGGCGCGATGGGAGTTGAACTCTATGGGTTCGGCTATGATCAAAACAACGATGGTGAATTTGAACTGGATGATGGCACAGCGTTCAATGCCGACGGAATCGCCATCACCGGTTCATCCGATGGAGCCGAAGCGGGCTCAGGTGATCGGTATCGCGAAGGTTGGTCTACCGGCTACTGGCACTATGGCTTAGCTAACGAAGGGCCGAACGATTGGACTTCTTCGGGCGTTGGCGTCACGAGTCGAATACTTAGCGATGGCGACTGGGATAGTCATGCCTTTGCCGTCACGCTGAACAACAATGAGTTTGCAGCAAACTTGATTGCCGCGGAGCCGAGCTTCGAGTCAATCCCGGGAGACTTCAACAACGATGGAATGGTCGATGCCGCCGACTACACCGTCTGGCGTGATGGCTTGGGAACCACCCACACCACTGAGCATTATAACGATTGGCTTGCGAATTTCGGAACGACTAGCTCCTCGTCGAATGCGATCACCGTCCCTGAGCCTGCCGCAAACCTGCTTGGGTTACTCTTCTTGATGCTAACTTCTTTAAATAAATCTACTTGTAAATATCAGCTTTGAAATAACCACCGAGTGTCTCATGAAAAAACAACTACTGTTCGCCATTACTCTATTCGTCTCCTTCGGATTATCTGCTGAAACTTTGGTCATGGCTGCCGATCCATGGGCTGATGTGATTGTTAGTTACACACCGGGCGTTAACCTCCCTTCGGTGTTTGGTAGCAACCCGATTGAATTCTACGGGAATGTTCCTGCTGCTTTGGGAG